>CAZIED010000064.1:0-10626 GCA_964538525.1 uncultured Pirellulales bacterium
TGGATAGAGCGTTCCTTTGCCGAGTGTCAGGACTTCGCCGCTTCGTTGCTCAATAGCCCGGCTTAATTCGTAACCATACATCGGGCCGCGAGAAAGAATCTCCAAAACAACTACCGGTGCGATACCTTTTAACAACTGACTTTCAAACTTCATAGATACCTCCAATTATTTAGTTTTTAGTTCATTGTTCATTTATTTTGCTATACATATTTTGCATTGCATATTATGTAATGTCAAGTATAAAATGAAAAAAAATTAAAATATTTTTTGTAATTGGTAATTGTAAGTTGGAAATTAATCCATTCTATTACCAGTTACCAATTACTAATCACCAACCATTATCCTTTGACACAAATTAAAGGCTCAAGTTTTGCTACTTTCCTGGCCAATTCGGCTTTGTCGGTGGCATCGACGACATCGGTTACATCTTTATAAGCACCCGGAGCTTCTTCTGCTATGCCGCGATTGGATACGCCCCGAATGATGATGCCTCTATGTGCAAGCTCTTTTATGATTTCCCTGCCTTGCCATTTTTTTGTAGCTTGTGTTCTGCTCATGGCTCTGCCGGCTCCATGGCAGCATGAGCCAAATGAAAGTGACATGCCTTTTTCCGTGCCGGCCAGAATGTAGGAAGATGTCCCCATCGTGCCGCCTATAAGAACAGGCTGTCCTGCTTTTTTAAAATCAGCCGGCAAAGACGGATGGCCCGGCCCAAAGGCGCGGGTGGCCCCCTTACGGTGCACATACAATTTTTTGGTTTTTCCGTCAACTGTGTGCTCCTCGACCTTGCAGGTATTGTGAGAGACATCGTAAAGCAGCCGCAGATAGCTTTTCGGCAGGAGATCGCTAAAGACCTGTCTGGCCAGATGCGTTAGCACCTGGCGGTTCGCAACGGCACAATTGATGCCGCAGCTCATCGCCCCCAAATACTCTCGGCCTACATCAGAATCTATCGGTGCACAGGCAAGCTCCTTCTCCGGCAGCTCTATACCCATTTTCTGGGCGGTCTTTATCATCTTCGGATGAAAATCGGTCGCAATCTGATGGCCGAGGCCTCTGGAACCGCAATGGATGCTTAAAACAATATCATTTAAATGCAAACCAAAAATCTCAGCGCATTCCGCATCATAAATTTCCGAGACCTTTTGCACTTCAAGGTAGTGATTGCCTGAGCCGAGAGTACCTACTTCATCCTTCTGGCGTTCCTTGGCATGGTCGGAGACGTATTTCGGCTCAGCGCCGGCTGCTCGACCTTTTTCTTCGGTGCGAAGCAGATCATCCTGCGTTCCGTAGCCTCTCTCAACAGCCCATTGTGCTCCTGCCAGTAGCATGCTGTCCATTTCGGTCCTGGAGAGGAGCTGTTTGCTTCTGCTGCCGACGCCGGCGGGTATTCGTCGAGCCAGCTGGTCTGCCAGTTTTTCCTTTACAGGCTTAATATCATCAAAAGTTAGGCCGGTGCATATTGAGCGGACGCCGCAGGATATATCGAAGCCCACGCCCCCAGCGGATATTATGCCGCCTTTATCCGGGTCGAAACCTGCCACTCCACCTATCGGAAAGCCGTAGCCCCAGTGTGCATCGGGCATGGCATAAGAAGCCCTGACTATGCCGGGAAGTTTTGCTACATTGGCCGCCTGCTCATAAACCTTTTCGTCCATATCTTTGATGAGCTTTTCATCCGCAAAGATAATCACCGGCACGTGCATTTGGCCTTGCGGCTCAGCGCACCATTGATAATCAGAACGTTTTTTTAGTTTCTTGATATCCATTTGTACCTTTCGCAAAACTATACATCCACAATACATTGCACAAGCCAGCTTCCATCTTTGCTCTGCAGTACCTTCAAATCAGCGTATGTAGCAGCTTTTACTTCCACAACGGGATTATGTTTTTTCAAATCTATCTTTTCACCCCATGCTTTGGCGCGAAGCTCTTTATCCTTGATACCGACCTCGAATTTGCTAAACAGCATCCGCCGAGTGGCCATCTCGTATATCAGTGCATTTAGCCAGTTCACAAAGAGTAATTCATCATCCTGCTCCCGGCAGGTGATTTTGACCGGCTGTTCCGGCTCCACCGTTTTCAAATCCGTGATAACCGCTGTTAGAGCCAGCCCAGCCTGAGCAAATGCCTGCTCTTTAGTCGGCCCAAAACCGCGAATCCCCACATCAGCCGGATGCGAATAATGTTCCCAGCGCGCTTTGCTCATATTAGCTTAGCAGTGTTCGACCAACCGGAACATCCATGGAACGTTGCTGACCCCGTTTAAGTGCTCTGCGACAACGCGAGCTTAAATCGTCCAGGGCGTTCATAAAGTTTATGTATGCATCGTACGGGGAGTTGTAAGGGTTGAAGTACTTGTGCACGTCTCCGTCGGAAAAATATTTTGTGCACATGTAATAAAAATGGTCGGATGTCTGCATCTTTCTCCAGTCGGAGATTATCCGAATGTCGTTTGTATCCTTGACCGTACTTTCCAGCCTGTAAAGCTCTCGCAGGGCATTCTCCTGCATGGGATTACCCCGCCAGGCGGAAAGGTCTCGTTCGATATCAGCCCAGCTTATGGTATAAGGGACATCGATTGCGCCAACAGCATCGAAGCTATCCACCACTTCAGAAGGCGTTTTAAAATCGTTGTGCGGGTGCTTGAAAATTTCATCCGGCAGGTGCCGCATGAAATTGAATATCCCCGTATCCTCCCATTGATGCTCGCCAAAGGTTTCGTAATCCATAAAAAGATTCACCGTGTAACCACAGCCATTGACGGCATTGACCCAGCTGGCGAATTTGTCGGCTTTGAGAGGCCACTGGTTCCAGTCTCGATTTGAAAATCTAAAGGCAATATCATCACTAAGACGGTAATTCTTCAGCAATAATTTTAACTTATTATTGCCAACCGGATGATAGACAAAATTGGGGCTTCTATAACCCAAGATATGGTCCGCGCCTTCAGCTAATATGGCATCAAATTCACCTGTCTTACCAATGAAGTCAGCCAAAGCGTTATTATAGATAAGCTCGGTGTTTCTGAATATTCGAGGCATTTGGCCGAAGTACTTCTGGATAGCTTGCTTGTGAATTTTGATCTGTTCGATAAATTCATCCTGTGAGTATAGGAAGCTTAGGCTATGATAATAAGTCTCAGCAAGAAATTCCACGCATCCGGTTCCGGCTAATTCTTGAAAACTATCCAGAACATGCGGTGCGTACAGTTGCAGTTGTTCCAGTAATACGCCGGTTGTACTAAACGATATTTTAAATCTGCCCTGGTACTTTTTGATTAGATCGAGCAGGAGCTGATTTGTTGGCATGTAACACTTATTTGCGACCTTTTTGCAAACCTCGGCATTTTTTTGGTCATCAAAATAGTTGCTGTCACGGTCGAAAATAGTATAACGTCTCAGCCTATACGGCTGATGAACCTGAAAGTAGAAACACACCGAAGCCACAATTCATACTCCTTTTAGTATTATGCGCCTGCAGATTATATAGAAAAAGCCGGACTTGAGTATCGAGACATAATTATACCCTTATCAAAGCATCCTGCAACGTAAAAATATAAGTCATTACGATTCTTTACAGACTTTTGTGCGTGTCTATACCGGGGAAATAAGTCTAAAAGTGCTTGAATGTTTTTCGATTACTCATTTCGTCCGTAGAGCCAGCGAGCGTCGGTTAATTCATAATCTATAATTTCATCCGGACCAAAAAAAAGCGGGATTTCCCGGTTAGCAGATTCCGGACTATCGGAGCCATGAATGAGGTTGTACCCTCTGGAACAGCTAAAATCACCCCGGATGGTACCCGGCTGGGCATCATAGCCGAAAGTTGCCCCCATCATCTTACGTACCACCTCTATCACACCTTCAGCCTGCCAGACCGTTACTAATACCGGCGCCGAACTTATATATTTTACAAGCCCTTCGTAAAAGGATTTGCCTTTGTGAGCTGCATAGAGCTGTCGGGCGAGCTTTTCTGAAATAAGCACGAATTTTGCACCGACAAGCTGTAGGCCTTTCTGCTCGAATCGTGATAATATCCGACCGGCCAAATGACGCTGGATGCCATCCGGCTTGATGATAATTAACGTGCGTTCTGCCATTAGAAGAATGATTAAGGATTAAGGATAAATGATTAATCATTAATCATTCATCACTTATCATTTATCTTAAATACTACAGCCCTTCGGGGACAATATAAATCTCGACTCTTCTATTCAGCGGGTTACCGCCTTTGCCTTCTTTATTTGGCGCAACCGGCCGATATTCACCGAAGCCCCTTATGCTCAATCTCTTTGAATCAATCTTATCGGTTTCCATTATCTCCAATACAGCTAACGCTCTATGAGCAGATAGGTACCAGTTGGTCGGATGCTGGGCTTTTGTCTCGGGCCTGGCGATGCGAAGGTCATCTGTGTGGCCGGCGATTATAACATCAAATTTCTTGGCCTCCTCGGAATTCAAGATTCCACAAAGCGCAGAAAGCGCTTTGGCGGCCTCAGCCGAGACGTTGTCACTTCCCTTATCGAAAAGCAGGTCGCTTGTGAACTTCAATATACCCTTGCTTGTATCATACGAAACCATATTATTGTACTTTTTGGCTAAATCCTCCAGTTTAGTGCTGAGCTCGACCGGCAGTGGTGCTCCACCGTAAAGCAGCCTCTGCTGCAGAGAGGTAATCAGCTCATTCTTCTTAGCCAGGTCTTCCTCAAGCGCTGCAACTTTTGCCTGCAGCGTATCTGCTTCGACGCCGCCTTTTTCCTTATAGGTGGCAAGCTGTCTCTGTAGCTGATCAAGCTGCAACGTGGCGGTTTTCAATTGACTTTCAAGATCGGATATCAGCTTTTGCTGCTTATTATTCTGGATCTTCAGACCCTCTAATTCCGAGTTACAGCCGCCGGTTAATAAGACAAAAACTAATACAAAAAAACAGCTAAAAAATAACACCTTTTGCATTGTTTAATCCTTTCCCAAAAATTAAGATGTCATTCCATTAAAACACATAAGTGCTTCATTAACAAATTATTACAGCCGATTATTTGTCTAAAGGCCGTCGTAATGCAAACAAGACAGCCTTTTCGATTTCTGGCTTTTTCTCAAATAAACCTATTTACTTTTATCAGTCAAGAATAAACTTTCAAAATCTCTTTACTTGTACAGGTTGATTTTTTTTGATATTTTTTCACTAAAGTTCAAAGATTCAAGGTGCTATAAATGTTTCAAAAGGTTTTATTTATAGAATTTGAAACAAGTTAAATAGTGCTACTTTCGCTGGAAATACATAATAACACAGAATGGCGGGAATATGATACCGAACTCAACCACTACAACTAATCTTGCTCGGCGTGTGCTCGTAGCTTTTCTTTTTACATTCCTATGTGCCAGAACCATTGTTTTTATGATTATGACTCGCATGATCCCCGACCTGTATCTGCACATTAGAGGAACGCACATGCACCACTTGAATTACGGCATTTTCCTGCTGTCTGCTGTCGGCGGATATTTGGTATTTCGGCATCCCACAGGCCGAAAGCTTAACGTCGCAGCCGTGCTATATGGCATTGGGATGGGTCTGACATTCGACGAATTCGGCATGTGGATTCACCTCGGAGGAGGCTATTGGCAACGGGCAAGCTGGGATGCGGTCACCATATTGGCGGCAATTCTCGCACTTATTGCTTTTGCCCCGTCACTCAAACGGTTCCGGCCATACCACTGGTACACCGCGGCGGCTTTGACATTGGCACTAATCATATTTGCATTTTTGTTTGTGAAATCATTCAGGTATGCCGGGAAAAGGCTTCAGCCGAGATTCCAAAATATCGAGGCTACAGCGCCAAAATGAGTACAATCAGCACCGTCAGTATCTCAATCTTCATACCGCCTTACGGATGCTTCGCCATCTCCAGATGGCATATAGCGGCGGATAGACGAGCAATTCGAGTATGAAGCTGGTAAGGATGCCGCCAATCATCGGTGCTGCTATGCGTTTCATCATGTCCGCACCTGTTCCCATCGACCACATAATCGGAATAAGGCCCATAAACATAGCCATAACCGTCATCATCTTTGGCCGAATCCGCTTAACCGCACCATGAATAATGGCCTCTTTCAAGTCCTCAAATGTCTTCATCCTTCCCTGCCGCTCCATATCGTGGAAAGACAAATCCAAAAACAGCAGCATAAACACGCCGGTCTCGGCATCAAGCCCCATCAGGGCTATCATACCGACCCAAACTGCTATAGAGATGTTGTAGCCGAGAATGTACAAAAACCATATAGCGCCAATCAGCGAGAAAGGCACCGCTAACATCACAATGCCGGTTTTGACAACGCTCTTTGTGTTTATAAAAAGCAGTGTGAATATGATTAAAAGCGTCAGCGGCACCACAACCTTGAGGCGTTGCCTTACTCGCAGCATATTCTCAAACTGTCCGCTCCACTGCAGCGCAAAACCTGCCGGTAATTGCAGCTGCTCATTAACCGCCTTCTTTGCCTGCTTGACGTAACTGCCGATGTCTTTACCCTCTGCGATGTCAACGTAAACATAGCCGGCCAGCATTCCATTCTCATCTCGTATCATCGAAGGTCCAAGAGATATGCTTGTTTCGGCAAGCTCGGCCAGCGGTATCTGCGCACCCGAGGTAGTCGGAACAAGCACCCGCTGAAGTTTCTCTATGTCGTCACGGTAGTCGCGGGCATATCGCACATTAACGCTGTAACGCTGCGTTCCCTGGATTGCGGTAGTTATGTTCTCGCCGCCGATGGCGGACATTATGATTTCCTCGGCGTCCTGAATACTCAATCCGTATCGGGCTAATTGCTCCCGCTTAAGATTGAAATCCACAAAATAGCCGCCCGACACACGCTCGGCATATACGCTGCGTGTCCCGGATAGGGGCTTAATAATTTGCTCAAGCCGTGTACCGATTTTTTCAATCTCGTCAAGATCTGCACCGAGTATTTTAATACCCACAGGAGTCCGCACGCCGGTCGTTAGCATGTCGGTTCTCGCCTTTATTGGCATCGTCCAGGCGTTGGTAACGCCCGGTATCTGCATTTCGGCGTTCATTTCATCAATCAGCTTTTCCCACGTCAATCCTGCCCGCCAATAGCGTTTATCCTTGAGAACAACCGTCGTCTCCATCATCGAAAACGGCGCCGGGTCTGTTGACGTATTGGCACGTCCCGCCTTGCCGAATACCCGCTCGACTTCGGGAAACGACATCAGAATTTTGTCCTGTATCTGCAAGAGCTTTGCCGCCTCCGTAACGGATATGCCCGGCAGTGTCGTGGGCATATAAAGGATGGTCCCTTCATTCAACGGCGGCATAAACTCCGAACCAAGCCGGTAATACACCGGCACGGTTACGACCATCAGGATAATTGCACTAATGATAACCAGCTTACGGTGCTCAAGAACAAAATTACACGCCGGCTCATACACCGCAAACAATATCCTGCTGACTGGATGCTGCTCTTCCGGATAGTACCTGCCTACGGTAATTGCATTATAAATCCGTGCCAGCCATCGCGGCCTGAAGTGATGATAATCCATTCGCGTAAAAAGCATCCGTATCGCGGGGTCAAGGGTAATCGCAAGAATTGCGGCAATAGCCATCGCAAGGTTCTTGCTGTATGCCAATGGCTTAAAGAGTCGGCCTTCCTGGTCAACAAGCGTGAATACCGGCAAAAACGCAATCGCTATCACTAACAGTGAAAAGAATACCGAAGGCCCCACCTCCTTTAAGGCATTCAGCCGGATGGTATGAAAATCGCCTTTGCGCCCGCCCGCCTCCCACAATTGCAGTTTCTTATACGCATTCTCCACTTCCACTATTGCGCCGTCAACAAGCACACCTATAGATATGGCAATGCCCGATAGTGACATAATGTTTGAAGTCAATTTAATGCCGTACATCGGGATAAACGACAGGAACACAGCGATTGGTATTGTAATTATCGGTACGATTGCCGAAGGGAAATGCCATAGAAACAGCAGGATTACAAAGCTCACAATAATCATTTCTTCGATGAGCTGATGCTTGAGGGTGTCAATGGCGCGCTTAATAAGCTCCGACCGGTCATAAGTTGTAACCAGCTCAACGCCTTTTGGCAGCGACGGCTTTATCTCCTCGATTTTTGCCTTGACGCGGTTTATCACGTTGAGCGCGTTTTCGCC
This sequence comes from uncultured Pirellulales bacterium, assembly GCA_964538525.1. GTDB lineage: Bacteria > Planctomycetota > Phycisphaerae > Sedimentisphaerales > Anaerobacaceae > CAZIED01. The sequence continues at coordinate 8,182 of CAZIED010000064.1, forward strand.
CTGTCGCATAACAATAATGCCGCCGACCGTGTCCCCCTCGCCGTCCAGGTCCGCGATACCCCTGCGTAAATCCGGGCCAAGCACAACATCCGCAACGTTCTTTATCAGGACGGGCGTCCCGTGGTCGTCAGTGCCGATGACCGTGTTCTCCAAATCCTGTGGCGATTTGATGTATCCCTTGGCGCGAATCATATACTCTGTGCCGGACATCTCCAGGAGGCGCGCACCGACCTCGTTGTTGCTCTGCCTTACGGCCTCAACGACCTTCGTAAGAGGAATATTGTACGCAAGAAGCGCATTGGGATTGACGTTGACCTGGTACTGTTTTTGAAAGCCGCCGACCGTCGCAACCTCCGCAACGCCCGGCACACTTTGCAGCCAGTATCGCAAGAACCAGTCCTGAAACGTGCGCAAATCGGCGGTACTATTGTTGCCGGTCTTATCAACCAGCGCGTATTGATAGACCCACCCAACACCTGTGGCATCCGGTCCGATTTCCGTTGTAACATCCTGCGGCAGCTTGGCGGTAATCTTGCTTAGGTATTCGACTGTCCGGCTGCGGGCCCAATAGATGTCGGTCCCGTCTCTGAAGATTATATAGACATAAGAAAAACCAAAATCCGAAAAGCCACGAATTGCCTTAACATTTGGTGCACCGAGCATCGCCGTTACAATAGGATACGTAACCTGCTGCTCTATAATGTCGGGGCTTCTATCCCACTGCGAATAGATTATTACCTGTGTGTCGGAAAGATCCGGGATGGCATCCAGCGGCATATTCCTTATGCAATAGACGGCGCCGATTATCGCCGCCACCGCAAAGAATATGACAAGAAATTTGTTCTTTGCGGAAACCTCAATTATCCTGTGAATCATCCGTGGACCGCCGCTTTATTGATTTGGTTCCGTCATCCGGCTCAAGACTGCATTCAATTTGGATTCCGAGTCGATTAGGAAGTTTCCCGAGGTGACTACCTCTTCGTTCTCCTCAAGGCCCCGCAATACCTCATAATAACCCTGTGCCTTTGCCCCCAGTGCCACAAGCCTCGGCTCAAAGAAGCCATCCGGCCTGGTAATAAAAACGGTGTCCCGCGTCCCAGCGTGCATTACCGCCTCTTCGGGCACCGCAAGCTTTTCACCCAGCTCATACTTTATCGCGACGTTAACGAACATCTCAAGCTTGAGCTTGTTCTCGGGATTGTCAACCAAGGCCCTGGCCTTCAGCGTCCGCGTCGCAGATTCCAGTATAGGGGTGACAGAGATAATCTGTCCCTCGAATACCTCTCCTGGATATGCCAGTGCATGAACCTCGATGGGAGTCCCCGTTTTTACCAGCCCGCCTGGGCGGACCAGCCCCGCCTCGTATTCGTAAATGGTTATATAAACCCAGACATTCTTGTCCTCGCTGCTCGGCAGGTACAGATTTTGCTGAGGCTTACCCTGCTTTGCCAGCTCATCTATTTCTGCCTCGCTCATTCCCAAAGCGAGCAGTTTTTGTTTGGCGGCCATGATGAGGGCTGTGGACTGTTCCTCTATATAATTCAGATTGCCCTTGTCTATGGCCTGGTGACTTTTCAACGCCTGCAGGTACTCTTGCTGTGTGGCGAACAAACCTGGGTCATAAGCCACCCTGCCGACCGTCAGGATTTGCCCCGACATCATTCGCTTCTGCAATTTTTCTTTCTTGACCCCGATTAATTGTTGCTTTGCAGGGCTTATATAAACCGCCGCCGTGCCGCCCTTTGCTGTTTCCTCTTCATATACCGGCACATAGTCCATACCCATCTGGTCCTTCATTGGGACCGGCGAAGTAACCTCCGGGTTCATCGGATTACGATAGAATAGTATTTTCCTTGCTCCGGCTTGCCCGCCCAGGCGGGCTTGCTCCGGCTTTTGCCTATCTGCAAAGGGGCCGGCGGTCTTCTTCACCAGCGTCATACCGCAGATTGGGCACTCGCCGGGCTTGTCGGACGTGAAGTTCGGATGCATCGGGCAATAATATAATTCTTTTGTCGTTTTTTTGGTGGACGCTAGATCTCCGGAAAGGAGGTGGCGACTCCAAACAAAAACACCGGTCGCCACCGCTAATATCACGACAATCAGGATAGTAGTGATTGTCCTGGTCTTTATCATCCACGCGACCTTTTGCCCGCCTGCATCTTCGCTCCTATTTGGCAAACTGAGGCAGCTTCGCTATATACTTTTCCGGTTCCGCCTCGAACTTGGCCTTGCAATCGGAACAGCAGAAATACACTTTTTTACCTTTATATTCAGTGAAGATGTTCTTATCTATCTTGGCTTCCAGTACGGGACACATCGTCTGCTCGATTTCAGCCGGTGCTGCCGCTGCCGTCTTTTTTGCTTATTCTTTCACCGCAGGTGCTTCCTTTTTCACTTCCTCTTTCACCGCAGGTGCTTCCTTTTTCACTTCCTCTTTCACCGCAG
>CAZIED010000065.1:0-10571 GCA_964538525.1 uncultured Pirellulales bacterium
TTTATAAAGGCCGAGTGATAATCCCACTCGGCCTTTTCCTTTTGCGCCAAATTAAATTTGACACTTTATGGTCTGAGATATAAACTAAAAAAGGTGTAAAATATGGGATTAGCAACTGCAAAAATAATACTTGAAAATCCAAAGAACAAAGCTCTTAAGCCGATAGAGGTCGATGCCCTTGCGGATTCGGGAGCAGTACATCTTTGCATACCTGAACATATAAGAATTCAACTGAAGCTTAAAGAAATAGACAAAAAAGAGGTCATTTTAGCTGATGGGTCCAAAGAGGTAGTGCCATACGTTGGGCCGGTACAGATAAGGTTTAAAAATCGCGTGGGTTTTGCCGGTGCTCTGGTTATGGGCGACCAGGTTCTTCTTGGAGCGATACCAATGGAAGATTTAGACCTGGTTATTTTACCGAAAAAACGAATTGTTGATGTAAATCCTGCCAGTCCGAATATTGGCACTTCTATTGCCAAGTAGATACTCGACCGTTCATTTTTTTCTGTTTTTTGAAGTTAGTGAGAGCAATTTAATGCCGACAATTTTATTCGTAATGGGCTTATGTCATTTCGACCGAAGCGATGCGAAGCATCGCGAAGCGGAGAAATCTGCACAAAAAACAGATTTCTCGACTCGCCTATCGGCTCGCTCGAAATGACAATTTCTGTTCTTTTCAAAATCGGAAAAATTTCTTTTGTTAAAGAGAAATTGATTCTAAAAGTTGATGGTAGAAGATATACGTTTCCGTTAGCCGATATTTCTAAAAAACTCGTCGATGTTTCACGTGCTGAGAGAGAAAAATATGAGATTTCACCATCAGGATATGGCATACATTGGCCCTTAATAGATGAGGACTTATCTATTGATGGTTTAATCGGCATTAAACATAAGCGAGTTCGAACAAAAGAATCTATCTCAGCATGAGCAAAATGCGGAGATCGGAAGCTAAGCCCGTGCAGCCTATGGTAACCCGCTTCGACACTTCGACGAAGCTCAGTAAAGACTTCGCTCCAATTCGATCATAGCACATTCGGCTACACTCAGTATAGGCTGGTTTTTTAAGCCCAGATGGTGATAACCATTGATACTTTCCTTTTGCACCGAAAAAAATTTGCCCACCTTACAAGAGTTTTCTCTTGTTCCATTTACTAATGAAATTAAGTATAATTTCGAAAATTAAATGAAATGTCATTTAAGGAGTTTTGTCATGAAGAAATCAATTCTATTACTGGTATTGTGTTTACCTGCTATTGTTATGGCTAAGAAATTCGAAGGCCTGGCAATGACTCCTCCTATGGGATGGAATACGTGGAATACCTTCGGGGCGAATATTAATGAAAAATTAATCAAAGAAACAGCAGAGGCTATGATTGCCAATGGAATGCAGGATGCAGGGTATGTTTATATTGTTCTTGACGACGCCTGGCTGGCTAAAGAAAGAGACCCCCAAGGAAATCTGGTGGCTGATCCGGTTAAATTTCCAAATGGAATGAAGGCGCTGGGGGATTATTTGCATCAAAAAGGATTTAAGTTCGGTATTTATAATTGCGCCGGTAATAAAACATGTGCGGGTTATCCCGGCGGACGAGGACATGAGTATCAGGATGCGAGAACATATGCGTCCTGGGGTGTAGATTATTTGAAATATGACTGGTGCGAGCATGGTACGGCTGATGCCAGAGAGACTTACAAGACGATGCGAGACGCTTTATATACGGCGGGCCGACCGATTGTGTTCAGCCTTTGTGAGTGGGGTAATAACAAACCGTGGTTGTGGGCAAAGGACATCGGTCATCTTTGGAGAACAACAGGTGACATCGCAGACTGCTATGACTGCAAAAGAGAGTATTCAATGGGCTGGAAAATTATCCTTGATTCACAGGCAGGATTAGAACAATATGCCGGCCCGGACCACTGGAACGACCCGGATATGATGGAGGTTGGTAATAAAGGTTTGACTTTTGCCGAATCCAGGGGACATTTCAGCCTTTGGTGCATTTTGGCCGCGCCTTTAATAGCGGGCAATGATGTCAGAAAAATGTCTGACAGGATCCGCGATATATTGATCAATATAGAAGTCATCTCGCTCGACCAGGACACGTTAGGAAAGCAGGGTTACAGATTTAGTGACAAGCCTGGAAAGGAAATCTGGGTGAAAGAGCTGTCGAATGGTGAATGGGGAGCTTGTGTATTAAATGACAGTAACAACACCGCAGAAATGAAGTTGGACTGGAAAGACCTTACTTTTCTTAAAGGTAAATTCCAGGTTCGTGATTTGTGGCAGAAAAAAGAGCTCGGGACAACAGATAGCAATTTCACCTGTCAGCTTGATTCGCATGATGTAGCGTTGTTTAGGTTGAGCCCAATTAAAAAAGAGGATAAATAGTGATACGGCCAGGCAGGATAGACTCCGCTCCAATCTGATCATCGCCCTTTTTGCAAGCTCAAGACAGGCGGTCCTACATAAATGTATCTGCAAAATCCTTCTATTTACAGCGGGTGGCGGGAATCGAACCCGCGTAACCAGCTTGGAAGGCTGGGGCTTTACCCCTAAGCTACACCCGCAAATACTAATTGATTATTTATTATTTACTATTTACAATTTTGATATACTCTATAGAAGAGACCACATGTCATTTCGACCGAAGTCCACGTGTCTTCTGTCGAAGACAGAAACGGGGACGAAGTGGAGAAATCTGCACAAAAAAAAGATTTCTCGACTCGCCTATCGGCTCGCTCGAAATGACAATTTCTGTTCTTTTCTACAGAGCAATTTTAACACAGATTATAAACATTTAACCGTAATTGGCAAGGTAAAACATGCAACAAAAAACAAATATAGACAAACCTGTCCTGATCGCAGCCTGCCCCGAGCCGGGTCGAGAGGTCGAAGGAATAGCTAAATCAGCCAAGTCGGCCTCGATTCAATTGGCAGTAGTCAAAACCAATGTGAAGAATAAGGCGTTAGCTGAGATTGCCGAGGCTTTGAAGCAAAACGCTGCTGAAATTATCTCTGCTAATAAGAAAGACCTTGCCGCCGCCGAAAAGAATAACCTTCCCGCACCGCTGCTGAAGCGTCTTAAGTTCGATCAGAATAAGATTTCTGAAGTATGCGACGGCATCAAAACCCTTATCAAGCTCGACGACCCTGTGGGCAAAACCTTAACCGCGATGGAGCTTGATAAAGACCTGAAGCTTTACAAAGTCACCTGCCCAATTGGCGTCATCGGCGTTGTCTTCGAGTCGCGTCCGGATGCACTTGTGCAAATCTCAACGCTCTGCTTAAAAAGCGGCAACGCAGTCCTGCTCAAAGGTGGCTCCGAAGCTGCCGGCACAAACCAAATTCTTGCTGATATTATTGCCAGAACAAGCGAAAAGGCCGGCCTGCCAAAAGGCTGGCTGAACTTACTACAAACCCGACAGGATGTCACTGAGATGCTGGCTCAGGATGATTATATAGACCTGATAATCCCACGCGGCTCAAATGAATTCGTCCGTTACATTATGGACAACACCAACATCCCCGTCCTCGGCCACGCCGAAGGCATCTGCCACATCTACGTCGATGGGCAAGCCGACCTGGATATGGCTGTGAAAATAACCGTCGATTCAAAATGCCAATACGTCGCCACCTGCAACGCCGTTGAGACCCTGCTGGTCGATAGCAAAATCGCAAAACAATTCCTCCCAAAAGTTAAAATGGCTCTGGAAAAAAGAAACGTTGAGTTACGTGGCTGTCCGAAAACTGTGGCAATAATAGATGTAAAGCCAGCGACCGAAGAAGACTGGTCAACAGAATATCTCGATTATATCTTGTCGATAAAGGTCGTGAATGGTCTGGATGAGGCCATAGAGCATATAAACCGCTACAGTTCTGCCCACACCGATGCGATTGTCACCAATAATAGAGAAAAGGCTGAGAAATTTTTAGACCTTGTGGACTCGGCTAATGTTTTGTGGAATTGCAGCACGCGTTTTAGTGACGGCTACCGCTATGGCCTCGGAGCCGAGGTCGGCATAAGCACTAATAAAATCCACGCACGTGGGCCGGTCGGCCTGGAAGGCCTTGTTATTTACAAGTGGAAACTTTTAGGCACCGGCCAAATCGTCGCCGATTACACCGGACCAAACGCAAAAAAAAAGTTCATGCATAAACGAATAATTCATTAGGAAATGGTAGACAACTATCTGTTGTTGTTATAATTAGCGTTGACAGAATATATGGGAAGCATAAAAAGGATGAAGCCGTGAAGGAAAAACTTCCTATAAATCCAGATGTACTGATATGGGCGAGGAAGAGCGCAAATCTTCTCGAAGAAGATGTTGCGTCAAAAATGAATAAATCTCTTGATGTTATAAAAGCATGGGAGAAAGGAGACAGATCACCGACTTATATCCAATTAGAAACTCTGGCCTACACAGTATACAATCGGCCGGTTGCAATATTCTTTTTTCCGGAACCGCCCGAGGAAATAACTCCAAAAAAGTCCTTTAGAACCTTACCAGAAAGTGAAATTGAGGAACTTCCTCCTAATTTCTTGAAGGTGTTTAGGAAAGGACAAGCCATGCAAATTAATTTGGAGGAATTAACAAAAGGACAGAATGCGGTGACTAAGAAGATATTTAGAGATTTAAGCTTTGACTTGCATTCTAATATCGGAATTATGGTTGATAGGGTCAGGAAATATTTGGATGTTGATATTAAAACACAGATAAGATGGTCAAGCACAGAAACCGCACTTAAGAAGTGGCGCTGTGCGATAGAAGAGAAAGGTATCTTTGTATTCAAAGAAGCGTTTAGAGAAGATGAGATATCTGGATTCTGTCTTTATCATCAAGAGTTTCCGATTATCTACATCAATAACAGCATGCCTAAGACTCGCCAGATATTTACTCTTTTTCATGAACTAACCCATTTACTGTTCAAAACAGGAGGAGTTGATAAAAAGGATGATACATTTATAGGACGAATGAGGGGAGACAATAGAAGAATAGAAGTCCTTTGCAATCGTTTTACCGGAGAGTTCCTAGTGCCAAAAAGCGATTTTGACACGGTTATTTCCGGATTGCAAATCAATGAACAAACTATAGAAAAACTCGCAAATAGATACAAGGTTAGCAGAGAACTCATATTGAGAAAATTCCTTGATAGAGGATTGATCAATCAGGCGTACTACGAAGAGAATAGCAAACGCTGGATAAAAGAGGCCAGAGAGATCGCTGAGAAACGAACGGGAGGCAACTACTATAGTAACATTGCTACCTATTTGGGACACAGTTATCTAAATCTTGTGTTCAAGGGTTACTATCAAAAAAGATATACGACGGATCAGTTGGCAGATTACCTGGGAATAAAGGTTTCCAGTATTCCTGGTTTGGAAGCGGCTTTTTTAGGGGGAGGAGAAGCTGAATGACATATATATTTGACACCAGTTGTTTTATTGTCCTATTCAATCATTTCTACTTGGGGCGATTTCCTTCACTTTGGGAAAAGTTCGATCAATTAATTGAGGAGAAGAAAATCTTATCGGTCAGAGAGGTCTTCAATGAGATAGATGCATATTGGAACAAGGTTTCGAGATTAGTACAATGGGCAAAAGAACATCGAGAGGTATTCGAACAACCTTCGGTTGAGGAAATGGAATTTGTCCAGCTAATATTCTCTGTAAAGCATTTCAGAAACTTGATTGAAAGAAAAGCGACGCTTGAGGGACGACCAGTTGCAGATCCATTCCTAGTAGCAAAAGCCAAAGTGGAAAATAAAATGCTAGTAACGCAAGAAGAACTGAAAGAAAATGCGGCAAAAATACCTAATGTATGTGAACAATTCAAAATACAATATACTAACTTAGAAGGTTTCATGGAAAGAGAGGGATGGCAATTTTAGCAATAGGGGAGAAAATTCACCGAGATACGCTCTGAAAATGCGACGCTGAGAGTTCAGAATCTGAATTTGGGCGTGACAAGATTAGCAAGTGTAATTGATTTAGTGGTCGGGGCCTTTTCGGATGAGAAATTTTAGTAAGGCAAAACGAATCGTAATAAAAATCGGCACGAACACCTTAACTAAAAATGGTGGCTTGGATTTTATGTATGTCCGCCGAATAGCAGGCCAGATAAATTCTCTGCTTAAGGCTGGCAGACAAGTAGTCATAATCACCTCCGGCGCGATCGGCATGGGCGCAGGCCAGTTGAAACTGGCTGATAAAGTCCAGGATATAAAGATGCGGCAGGCTTGTGCAGCAATTGGCCAGCCGCTCCTAATGGCTGAATACCGAAAATCATTTGCGCGTCACGGCGTCACCATCGCCCAGGTCCTATTGACCACAGAGGTATTAAATAATCGAAAGACATATTTGAATCTTCGCAACTCTATCGAGACGCTGCTGCGATTAGGCGTTGTGCCAATCCTCAATGAAAATGACAGCGTCAGCACCGATGAGATCGGCTCAACCTTCGGCGACAACGATAAATTAAGCGCTCTTGTCGCAAGCAAGCTCGACGCGGACCTATTGATTATGCTCAGTGACATTGATGCCCTTTACGACAAAAACCCACGGGAATTTCCAGACGCCAAACCAATTTCGACGGTATTTGAGATAACCGCCGAGATTATGCGTAACGCAGGCGAAAAGGGAAGCCGGTTTAGCACCGGCGGAATGAAAACCAAGATCGAGGCTGCTAAAATCGCCTCAAACGCCGGCTGCCGAATGGTCTTAGCCAACGGCAGAACGAAGAATGTTATCAGCCGAATCATTGCCGGCGAAGTAATCGGCACAATCTTTATGCCGAAAAGGAAACTCTCCAACCGTGCGAGGTGGATTCTCAATAGCGCCGCAGCAGGCGTGATAAATATTGATAATGGCGCTATGGCCGCAATTAGAAATCGCAAGAGTCTTTTGCCGAGTGGCGTGACATCAGTTGAGGGGACATTTGAGGCTGAGGACGTTGTTATACTCAACGATAGAGCTAAAGCCGTCACGAATTTAAGCAGCTCTCAATTAAAGCAGTTGGCCGGCAAGCACAGCTCAGAAATAAAAAAGCTCCTCGGCCCAAGCCACCGTGACGTGGTCGCAATCCCGGAAGACATAGTTTTCATTGATTATTGATTAATGATTATTGATTAATTTGACAACAGAGAATGTAGAAGACAGAATTACCATATCCTAAACGCTATACGCTATACCCTATACGCTTCACGATATACGAAATACGAGCAACGAATTTCGGCTTATACCTTATGCTCCTGTGCACTTGTGCCCTTTGTTCATAGTTCATTGATAAACAACGAACAATGAACTCTGAACTTATAATTGAGAACCTTCTTGCTTAATTTCAGATGTCTCACGTTTGGATTGCCAGACTGCCCAAATAAGTCCCACGACACTCAGCAATATTGCTACGACGAATAAAAGGTCGTGGCTTTTCTGCCCTACCGCGACACCGTGTTGTCCTAGAATCCCAAGAACTTTTTTATCATAAGGCAGAATCAAACCAATAATGAGCAAACTTACCATATTCATTACCTTAATCAACGGATTGATTGCTGGACCTGCCGTATCCTTGAGCGGGTCGCCGACTGTATCGCCGGTGACGCTGGCCTTGTGCCGTTCGCTTCCTTTGCCCGTGTTGTTTTTCACATCGCTTGGCTCGTCCTCAATCACTTTCTTGGCATTATCCCACGCACCGCCGGAAGTAGCCATAAACACCGCCAGCAACTGCCCCGAAACAATCACTCCGCTGAGAAAACCTGCCAATGCAATTACCCCCAGACCAAATCCGACAAGCATCGGGGCCAAAATCGCCAGAAGTCCCGGACCGATCAGCTCTTTTTGAGCAGCCTTTGTGCAAATATCAACAACGCGGCCGTAATCAGGTTTCTTTGCACCGCTCCAAATATCTTTGTCGTGGAACTGGATACGGCATTCCTCGACAATCAGAAACGCCGCCCGCCCCACCGCGCGAATGGTCATCGAGCTGAACAAAAACGGCACGGCACCACCCAGCAGCAGTCCGATGAAGAGCGTCGGGTCGGAAATGGTCAGCATCGAGGCAACTATCGAATATGTTTCGCGAGAAATACCAGCGGTCTCACCCTTGCCACCGGAACCTACCGAGACAATGTAGCTGTTGAACAGCGATACCGCTGCAATTACAGCCGAACCGATTGCGATACCTTTTGTGATGGCCTTGGTAGTGTTGCCCACCGCATCGAGGTCGGCCAGAATCTGACGAGCCTCCTTGTACTTCGCATCTCCCATTTCCTTCTTGTCATATCCCATTTCGCCGATGCCGTTGGCGTTATCGGCGACCGGGCCAAACACATCCATTGATATGGTATTTCCTGTCAACGTCAGCATACCGATGCCGCACATTGCCACGCCGAATGCAACAAATGTCGGATTCGTATTACTGTAAATAAGCACGCTGCCCATGATAGCTGCTGCTATGATTAGCACTGCAAATACCGTGCTTTCATAACCCACTGCAAGTCCCTGAATTATATTGGTCGCATGGCCTGTAGAGGTCGCCTTGACGAGGCTTTTGACGGGCTTATATTCCGTGCCGGTAAAGTATTCGGTGCACTTGTTTAGAGCCACGGCCAAAATAATGCCTATCAGGCACGTCCATGCGGGCCGCATATCCAGACCCTCAATTCCGAGATTTACCCATAAGGGCAGATTCGTAATATAAGGTTTAATTATCTCGTAGTTGGGATAGCTCGGATCAAATCTGAAATACAGGAAGCCCAGCACTAAGAAGCCGATGACGCTGATGGTCGAACCGACAATAAAACCTCTGTTAACGCTTTTCATCGCCGCGGCTACGGTCCCTTTGTCGCCGGCACGGACGCTGTAGGTGCTGATAATGCTGGCAATTACGCCGATGGCACGCACAAGCAGCGGAAAGATAACGCCTTTGTGCCCAAAGCTTGCGATACCCAGAATCATTGCCGCGACAATCGTAACTTCGTAGCTTTCGAAGATATCCGCGGCCATACCTGCGCAATCACCTACGTTATCGCCAACATTGTCTGCGATTGTCGCCGGGTTTCGCGGGTCATCTTCTGGAATGCCTTTCTCGATTTTGCCCACGAGGTCTGCGCCGACATCAGCAGCTTTGGTGTAGATGCCGCCGCCGACTCGCATAAATAGCGCCAGAAGCGTGCCGCCAAAGCCGAATCCTAACAGCGCCTCATACGCATGCTCTCCATAAATAAGGAAAATAATCGAGCCGCCCAGCAGGCCAAGTCCGTCGGTGAGCATACCCGTGATTGTTCCGCTGCGATACCCTAATTGCAATGCACGACCGAAACTCGTTTTCGCTGCCGCCGCGACCCGCAGATTACCTGTAGTCGCCAGCCGCATTCCCACGAATCCCACCGTTGCTGAAAAGGTTGAGCCTATAAGAAACGCGATTGTCCTGCCCCATGCGATGCTTAACGGCGAGCCGGAAGCTCTGGCTGCAAAAAAAAGTACTACCGTAATGGCAGCAATCAATATGCCGACAACCCGAAACTGCCGGTAAAGATAAGCATTGGCGCCTTCACGCACGGCATTTGCTATCTCCTTCATCCGCGTGGTGCCCTGGTCGGCATGCCTGACCTGTTTGACCAGCAGCAGGGCATAGAGCAATCCTGCCAGTGCCACAAACACATTTGTAACAAGAGCAATCTTCTCATACATTGCGAAGCGGCTGCTAACAAGCGGCTCCCAAAGAGTAATGGTTGCCTGACCTGCTGCCTGGGGCGATGTGGAAACAAAAACAAAAGCCGCTGCAATCAGGACAATAAAAGGCAATGCAATTACTACAGTCCCTTTCATAATTTTTCACCTCTGAAAAAACTTTTCTCGTTCTTTGTTCATTGTTCATAGTTCATCGATTAACAACGAACAATGAACTCAGAATTCTGCAATAATCAGTGCTGCGTGACACCGCTAAAGGGTACACTATTGCACAACGATTTTCAACAGAGAGCAGCTAAAAAATAGAATTTTACAGATATTCAATATCACTTTCAAGTAGTGAGCAAAAAATTTCACAAAAAATCTCGCTTTTTTCAGCCCCGCCTAATTGCAACCCTATCTTTGGTTTCATCTTCCAGAAAGATTGGTCTTTCGCCTCCGGTCAATTGGGGCGGGGTCATTTAGACAAAATCGGTAATCGCACTTTTTTCTGTTATTTCATTTGTTCAAGCGTTAAAATATCTTTATGGAGTATAAGTTCACCAAGTATTTCAAAAAGGAAGTGTTAAGAAAGCGTCCATATATTAAAAAAGAATGGTGTATTCAAGTATTGAAAAACCCAATTCATTCTGAACAGCAAGAAGGCAATCGCTTTCGATTCTGGGGCATCGTTAAGGAATTAGAAGGCAAAGTATTACAAGGGGTAACACTCGAAGACAAAAAAACAATACATAATGCCTTTCTCGACAGGAGTTTTAAGATATGAAATTAAACTATTATCCGGAAACAGATTCTTTATATATCGACCTTGCTGAACGACCAAGCGCCGAAAGCAAAGAAGTCTCCGAAGGTATTGTCCTTGACTACGATGCCGACGGCAAT
>CAZIED010000066.1:0-10571 GCA_964538525.1 uncultured Pirellulales bacterium
TACAATAGTTATTTACGACTATCCTGAAAATGTAGAAAAAGCGGATGAGGTGATAAAATCGATTGACGTTAGGCCAAAGCAGGTCCTTGTCGAGGCAACTATTTTAAGCGCCGTCTTAACCGAAGAAACTAAATTCGGTATCGACTGGAACCTTTTTAACGGAGTTAATCTGATCGGTACCGCTGCAACCCAGGATTACGCAAGCCCCGGCGGTACAGTGGATATAGTTGATAGAGGTACAAAGGGAAAAACACCTATTGAACAGATAGCCACTGGTGGTGCAGGAACTCCGATAGAAAGCGCCGGCTTTGCTACGACCGGACTAAATGGTCTTAGAATTGGTGCGACCAGCGGAGATTTGGCAGCCTTCATAACTGCACTTGAGGCGATAACCGATGTTACCATTCTGGCCAATCCAAAAATTCTGGCGATAAATAAGCAGGAAGGTTATGTACAAATCGGTAAAAAACTGGGTTATCGTGGCAGCACAACCATTAGCTCGGGCAATGTTGCCACTCAAGGTGAAGTCGCGTTTTTGGATACTGGTACAGTTCTTACATTCAGGCCTTACATCGGTAATGACGGCTATATACGTATGGACATTCACCCGAAGGATAGCACAGCACAGCTCAATGTTGACAAGGTACCAGATGAGACAGTCACGCAGGTAAAGACAAACATCCTTGTAAAGGACGGCGAAACGATTGTAATCGGCGGACTATTCAGAGATGTTATAACTACCGGCAGATCCCAGGTTCCTATCCTCGGAGATTTACCTCTCGCTGGAGCACTTTTTAGAGGAACAAATGATAAGACCGAACGACAAGAGGTAATGATTCTGCTTACGCCTCATATCATAGAAGAGCCAAACCAGACCGAGGGTCAGGCAAGAGCTGCAGATATCAGCCGTAAACGCTCTGCAGCAAAGGAAGAACTACAGTGGATAGACAGGACCAGATTGGCCGAAGATAGTTATGCACGAGCGGTCAATTACTACCTCGACGGTGACAGCGAATCTGCTATGAAGCAGCTGGCTGTAGCCTTTAATCTTCGACCGACATATCTGGAGGCGATTCGCCTGAAAGAAAGAATTATCACTGAAGCAACGCCTGAGGATGTAGGCAAATTAGAAAGGATTATGCTTGAGGTTATTGATAAGCAGGAAGCTGGAACGTGGATGAGAAAATGACGACGGAGGACAGACGACGGATGACTGATAACAGACCTTCTGTATTCTGTCCCTTCGGCTTTGCTCAGGGCAGGCTTCTGTCTCCTGTATTCTGTTAATGAGGGTGATTGCTTTGGACTTTAAGAGAAGTACATACATAGTAGTTGCAGCACTTGTTGTGTGCTGTTTATTAGCTGCGGGCTTTGCCCAGTGGTTCGGCTTCGGAGCAGGGGGGCACAGCTTGTTTTTAGCTTTATCCTTGATCGCATATTGCGTTGGGGCTGTGGGCGTGGTTTGGCTGGGCTGGTTCTGGATGAAAACAGCTCGGACAATCACGTCCATAGCCGAGTCGTTACAGCCCGCTTTGCCGGAACTCGATGTGCAACGAGTATCGAGTATCGAGTTTCGAGAATCTATCATTAAACATATCGAGAGTTACACCAGCCGGATAGAGCAGCTTCGAAAGCAGGTCAAGGACCTGCAAATTCAGATTCAGCTTTCACAGAGACAAAGAAAAAACACCGAGGCTATCATATACAGCCTTCACGATGCCGTTATTGTTGTAGATGAGTTTGACAGGCTGTTGATGGCAAACCAGGCAGCCGGCGCATTGTTTCATTTTGATATTAAAAACTCACAGCTCAAGCCTATTGGCGAGGTTATAGCTCCGGATAAAAAGGAATTTGTGGATTTTCTGCGTCATAGCAGGCAAAGCGAAGTGCAGGCAACAAGGCACGAAATCGAATTTTTACAAGATGAAGATTCAAAGTTTTTCGATTGTGTTATTTCGTGCGTCTATGATTCACCCCCGCGTCCTCCTGTCGAAGGACCGGAGCGGGGGCAGCAGGTTTGTGGAGTCGCAGCCGTTCTGCATGATGTTACACGTGAAAAGCAAATCCAGAAAACCAAGAGTGACTTTGTAAGCCATGTCTCTCACGAATTAAAAACGCCTCTTGCTTCTATAATGGCCTATTCAGAAATGCTCACCGAAGGTGAAACCGATGATGAAGAAACAAGAAAACGATTCTATTCGGTGATTCAGGATCAGGCAAAAAGATTAAATCGTCTGATAGATGACATTCTGAATATCTCGCGGATCGAATCGGGCCTTATAAAGATAGAAAAACAGCCGGTCAGCTTGACAATAATGATAGAGGAACAATTGCAAATGATTAAAGGCTATGCTGAGGAAAAAGGTGTCGAGATTATCGCGCAAAAGCCTATCATTTATGACCAGGTATATGCGGACAAAGACATGATTTCTCAGGTTATTGTCAATCTGCTGAGTAACGCCGTCAAATACACTCCGCGCGGAGGGACGGTAAAAATAGAAACCGCTGTCGATGAGATAGCGGCAGCAGCACAGGTTACGGTCACTGATACCGGTGTCGGAATCCCCAAAGAGGAAATCGGACATGTTTTCGATAAGTTTTATCGAGTCAAGGTAAACCAAAGCCAGGCATCTGGAACAGGTCTCGGTCTTAACCTTGTTAAACAAATAGTCGAAAAGGTTCACAACGGCAAAGTCTTTGTCATAAGTGAGCCTGGAGTAGGAAGCACCTTTGGTTTTGAGCTGCCGTTGGCAACTCATCAAACAGTCGAGGCGATTTGAAAAAACATAGGGTGATAAAAGTTATATGCGAATGCGAACGTTAGTCTTTTCTGGAGGCAGAACAATGGCTGGTAAGAAAGTTCTGGTGGTGGATGACGAGATACATATTGTTCATGTGGTGGCAATAAAGCTTCGTAACAATGGTTTCGAGGTGCTCACGGCCGAGAACGGCGCCGAGGCCTTCGATGTAGCCTGCAAAGAGGTGCCTGACGTCATCGTAACCGACTTCCAAATGCCGGTAATGACGGGAATGGAGCTTATCGAAAAGCTCCGGCAATGCGAGCAGACCAAAAATATCCCGGTGATTTTGTTGACGGCCAGAAACTATGCTATCTCGCAAGAGCAGCAGGTGCATTTGCAGATACACAAATGTTTGAGCAAGCCCTTCAGCCCTAAAGAGCTGTTAGGGTATATTGAGGATGTTTTATACAACAAGGCGATAAGCTGATTAGATGATTTTCATTTAGATATAAAGGAAGCTATGACGGACCATGTTAGCAAAAGTTTTAGCCCATCACAGTTGCGTGAGTTAAAAAAATTCGGCAGTAGAATAAATAAGCTCGGCGCTAATTTTGCAGCAGCAAACAGCAACGGTGACATTATTCTGCTCTCCCAGGGAGATAAATTCCAATCGGACAAACACCGGCTGCTCGAAGCGGCTTTGTATGCGCTAAATCAAGTCACTGATTCCACCAAAGGCGGATTAGCTCAAAAAACGCAGACCCTAACCGCCGTTTTAAGACAGGGTAGTGAGGCTGTTGGAACAGCCATGATTGATTTAGGTGACAGTCCGGAAAATTCGAGATTCTTGCCAATGGCGGATGTGATGTTCAGCGAAATGCTTGAGCTTATGGCCGAGAATTTTCAGTCCTCTATAAAGATCGAGAACGAGGTTGAAAAGATCGGCACCGAATTAGCTCATACATACGAAGAGTTAGTGTTGCTTCATAAGATTAGCACAAATATGAAAGTGACGGAGCATGATGTCAACTTTTTACAAATGGCTTGTGACTGTTTAACCGAGCTTGTCCTTGTCGAAGGCATCGCGGTACTGCTGGAAAAGACCGTAGAAGGCGAAAAAAGGACTATGGTGGTCGCAGGTTCGGGACTGATAGATATGGATGAACGGATGTCGGCTTTACTTCATAGCCGCCTGGCCGACGAAATCAATAACGGCAAAGAGGCGCTGTTGGATAGCGATGTGTATTCTCCTCTTAAGTATGAATGGCCGGAAACAATCAGAAACATTATCGCGGTGCCTTTATGCGGAAAGGAACGGCCTGATTCAAATTTATCACATCAAATCAAAAATGGAACATCCATTATTGGATCGATGGTTGCCATAAACAGGGTCGATAAGCCGGATTTTGACAGCACCGATGTAAAACTTTTTAATTCGGTGGCCGGCGGCTGTGCCGTATTTATTGAAAACGGCAGGCTGTTCAACGACCTTAAGGAATTATTTATTGGTTCATTGAGGGCTTTGACCAGCAGTATCGATGCGAAGGATAAATATACGCGAGGCCATTCTGAAAGGGTTGCGTTTATATCCCGCTGGATTGCAGAAAAATTTGCCGAGAAAGAGACGCTCGACCAGGAAAAAATATACAAAATTTATCTGGCCGGATTATTGCATGATATAGGAAAAATAGGAATAGACGAGGCAGTATTGCGGAAAGAAGGACGTTTAACCAATAATGAGTGGGAGCTGATAAAATCGCATCCGTCGATAGGAGCCAGTATCTTAAATGTCATAAAACAAATGCGTGATATTGTTCCCGGAGTGCTATCACATCACGAGCGAATCGACGGAAAGGGCTATCCCCAGGGCTTAAGCGGCGAGCAAATACCGCTGACGGCTAAAATCGTCGGCCTTGCTGACAGCTTTGACGCCATGACCTCCAAACGAACCTATAGAGACGCAAAAACCATCGAGCAGGCCCTTGCAGAGATTGAAAAAGGCCTGGACAAACAGTTTGACAGGACCGTTGGCGAAGTTTTTCTTGACAGCGATGTCTATCAGCTTTGGGACATCTTGCAGAATGACTTCAACATTAACATAAGCAACAATTCTTCGGAATATGGAATTGCTGCCGTGGGAACTTTAATAAGATGAAGGTCAAAACACAAGAATACAATGATGTTACAGTTATCGAGCTGCAAGGTGAGCTGGATGCTGATTTCACTGAGCTTCTTAAAAATACAATCTCTAATATCGTCGCAAAGCATAAAGTTGGGATTGTGCTTGATATGTGCGGCGTGGGATTTATAGATAGTCAGGGATTGGGGCTATTGCTGTGGATACGGGACTATTGCAATGAAAATAAAATCCAGTTCCGGCTGGCAGGCCTTGATGAAAATTGTGCGAAAATTCTCGAAATCACCCGGCTGGAAAACGAGTTTGACCGCTATACGGAGCTTGCAGAGGCGGTAAAGAGCTTCGTATAAGAAATCAAAAATTAAAATGCAAAAATCAAAGATGTGGAATCCAATATATTTGATATTTGATTTTGCTCTGTAGAAAAGACTAATTGTCATTTCGACCGGAGCGATGCGTTAGCATCGCGAAGTGGAGAAATCTACTAATAGCAGATTTCTCGACTCACCTTCGGTTCGCTCGAAATGACAAGATACATTGTTTTCTACAAAGCAATTTGATTTTTGATATTTTACGAGATGCCGGTTATGAGTCAAATAGCCGTAGAAAGTAAAACTCAGCTTGGCCAATTGCTAATGCAGCGTGGTATCGTGACCGCAGAGCAAATCGAAAAGGCTCTCGGCGAACAAAAGGAAAAAGGTCATCGCAAGCTGCTTGGCGAGCTGCTGGTTGAGATGGGCTATTGTACGGAGAATCAGATAGCCTCTGCTCTTGCACAGAGCTATGGTGTGCCTTATGCACAAATTAGCCCCAAAATCTGTGACGCATCTACATTTGAAATCCTGCCGAGGGAATTCCTTGAAGAGCATATAATTCTGCCTTTGTTCAAGGTTCACGACGTTTTTACCGTGGCGGTGAGTGAGCCGACCAATGTATTCTTGATAGACGAGATAGAGCGGATAAGCGGCTGCAAAATTCAGATAGTATGTGCCACCGCCAAAGATATTAAAGCAACACTGCAAACGTATCTGCCGGCTGCAAATGTCTTTGTCATTGATGATATTATTGATGAAGAAGGTCTGGAAGACTTTACCCTGCTGGAAAATATCACACAGGATATCGGCGATCTGGAGGAGGTGGCAGGGCAATCGCCGGTAGTCAAGCTGGTCAACTATCTGCTTTATAATGCTGTCCGTGAAAATGCAAGCGACATTCATATTGAGCCTGACGACAAGAAGCTGCGCGTGCGATACCGGGTTGACGGCAAACTGTACGAAAAGACGCGTCCGCCGCATCAGATGCATCCTGCGATTGTTTCGCGTATCAAGATTATGGCAGAGCTTGATATAGCTCAGCGGCGCCTTCCGCAGGATGGAGGTATTCATGTGCTGGTTGAAGGCAGACCCATTGATTTGCGTGTGTCGGTGATGCCCGGCAGCTTCGGCGAGAAAGTGGTCATCAGAGTTATTGACCCGCAGAGAGTGATTTTTAACCTGGAATCGCTCGGATTTACCTACGATAATCTCCAGCGCTTCAGAGAGGTCATCCAAGCGCCCAACGGCATAGTGCTGGTGACAGGGCCAACAGGTTCCGGGAAGAATACCACACTTTATGCTGCTTTGACTGACTTAAACACCGAGGATGTTAATATATGCACGGTTGAAGACCCTGTAGAGTGCAATATATCGGGCGTGAATCAGTTTCAGGTCAATAGCGCAGCGGGATTTGAATTTTCGACGGCACTGCGGAGCTTATTAAGGCAGGACCCTGATATAATATTGGTCGGCGAAATTCGTGATGAGCCCACAGCCAATATCGCGGTGCAGGCTGCTTTGACAGGCCATTTGGTTTTATCTACTTTACATACCAATGATGCGCCGGGAGCGGTGACAAGATTACTGGATTTGAAGGTTGCTCCTTATCTTGTCAGTGCTTCGTTGATCGGGGTCCTGGCCCAGCGGTTGGTGCGAAAGATTTGTCCAAACTGCAAATCAGAGTTTGAGCCGCCTCGTGGTATAAAAAGAACGGTTGAAAAACTCATCGGAGAAATAGGTCAGTTCTATCGCGGAGTAGGCTGCAAGAAATGTCGCAATACCGGCTACATCGGTCGTATCGCGATTCACGAGCTATTCATACCGGATGATGAAGTAGCCGATATGATTGACGAGCGAATCAGCTCCAAAAAGCTGAGAGCAAAGGCGATTGAAAAAGGAATGGTACCCTTGCAGATGGATGGACTGGAAAAAGTGAAAGCTGGAATTATATCTATAGAAGAAGTGCTGAGGACGACACAAACTGAAAGCTAAAACCAGATGCAACAATAGGTATTAAAAAATGGCAATAACAGCGACAAAAACTCAGCAAGTGCCAAACGAGACTAATAAGCCGATGAAGAGCCAGACGTCTGCGCATATTAGCATGTCATCCATACATCTTCCGGCAAAACCATCCGAGCGGATTTATCATGCTAAGGTCAAACGCACAGACCTGATTATGTTCACCACGGAGCTGTCGGTAATGCTCGATAGCGGTGTTGTGCTCAGTGATGCTCTTGATTGTTTTGCAGACCAGGCCGAGAATGAAACGTTTAAGACGATAATTCTGGATGTGGCAGAGGTGGTTAAAAGCGGCGAAAATTTCTCAAAGGCTTTATCCTCTTATCCGAGGGTTTTCAATTCCATGTTTATAAGTATGGTCAAGGCCTCGGAACATTCGGGTAGGATGTCGGAAATGCTGAATGTGCTAAGCGGCTATCTGAATTTTGAGATGGAGACTCGTAAGCGAATCAAAGGGGCACTTACATATCCGTTTATGATGGCGATGATGGCGGTAGCGGCAACGGGCACGTTGATGTTCTTTGTTTTGCCGAGATTTATGAGGATTTATGAAACCAGAGGAGCGGCACTGCCGAAAATCACTCAAATCCTGGTCGGCTTTAGCAAAATATTGGGTAATTTCAGGTTAATGACGGCTATCGTGACGGGAATAGTATTATTATCAATAACATTATATTACTGGTCTCGGACGGTGACCGGCCGGCGTGCAATAGATGCCATAAAAATCTATACACCGGTTTTAGGCACTATGTTTAGAGATATGGTGGTAACTCGCAGCATGCGTATCATGGCGACTATGATTAATACCGGCGTCAAGCTTCTGGACTCAATTCAGGTTGTTCAGGGATCATGTGAAAACTACTATTTTCAGCAGTTATGGGCCGGAGTGAATGATAAAATACGCGATGGTTATCAACTGTCGGAATCGCTGCAAATTACGCATGGAGCTGACTTAATTGCGCCTGGAGTTATACAAATGCTTCGAGCAGGCGAAAAAAGCGGTAAGCTCGGTGAGGTCTGCGATAAAATATCCGTATTCTATGAAAAGAAGCTCGAGGCTTCTATTAAAAGCGTTATGGCCCTTATTGAGCCGTTGATGATTACTATTCTCGGCGTCATTATCGGAACGATTGTCATAGCGCTTCTGCTTCCGGTCTTTAGAATATCAAGTGTAATCGCGCACTAAAATCTAATTCTTAAAAATCCCGCGTTTTACTGGGGGTTATATTTATCGACACAAGTATCTTCCTGCAAGTGCAGTGATTCCCCAGGTGACATAAAGCGAGTCTTGAGGCTATAAATTCTACAGGAAATGGACCATCTTGTATCTGGCCGTAGCCGATTGTTATATGAGGCAGAAAATTCGCATAGCTTGCTTTTTCAGGATAGTTCTTAATCCACAACAAAGCAGTATCCGCAGCTTCTTTGTCATAAATCATATCGCTAGTGACATCGTAGCTAAAGTAGGGCCTGACTTTCTTCATAACCTTCTCATGTAGCGATTGAATTTCTTTTGTTTTTTCTACCTCAAAAACCGACACTGTTTCGCCTCTTGCATTTATTGAGGTCCGGATGCCGAGAATAGTTAGATTTCTAAGTGGACTTTTTTTAGCAATCAGCTCTAATACTTTTTCGATAGAAGAGATATCCTGCTCATCGATGCAGCCCATAGCTAAAGAAACATGCGGCAGACAATTTTCCTTATTCAGCACTATTTCGGAGCCGAATTTTTCCACCAGCTCAGCGTTGGCCTGAATTGCTTTATCCATCATTTCATCTGGTGGCAGTAAAACTACATCCACTGCTATCTTACTCATATTATATCCGCGTTTATGACCATCCCCAAGCTGCGCCCTTCGATTTCTCTTAGGGCTGGCTTGAGGCTGCCACGCGTTGTTCAGTTTTATTGGGTGGCAGCCTCAAAGCCGTAGGCTTTGGGGATGGCTATTGCCGCAATCCCTTCCAAATTCGGATAAGCTTTCAACAAACCTTCCGGGACAGGCTGCTTTTGGCCGGTTAAAAGAACTTTCAATTCAATCGCATTGGCCAGCTCCGCGCCTCGATAGTGATTGTTGGCTATAACCGTCAGAAATTCAAAGGCCTCGGCTAAATCGTCGATTCTATTTTTTATTCCAGCGAGTTCGTCGGTATTGTAATAGTAGTTGTAGGTTTCATCTCTGCCGGCTTCTTTGCTGAACCATTTTTCAAAATTTCTGCCGTGCAGCCTGAAATAGCCGGTTTTGCCTACGGTGCAGTGCTGCATGTTGAATGAGTTTCGTGCCGTCGGATAATCAAGGTTGGCAACCGTTACGCCGAGCTGCCGCAGGAAGTCCAGTGCCTCGGGATTCTCCCATGACTTGTGCCTTACCTCCACCGCAAGATTGAACACATTGGCGAAACTCTCCACGATCCTGGATAAATGCTGCCGATTCTCCGGGCTGTCAGCAAAATCATATCTGAATTGAGCTAACAATTGCTTTAGTTTATCCGCTTCCAAAAAAGGCTGAAAGCCTTTATGAAAATATCTTACCATTTCAGCATCAATCTTGCCTTCGTGGGTGAAGTCACGGTGGAGCTTTGCAGTGAAAAAAAAGTCTTTTTTTTCAGCGGTTCTAACAAGCCATGACTTTGTGGTTTTCTCATACGGTGGCCGGTAGAAGGTGCTATTAATTTCGACGCAATCAATGAATCTACTTACGTATTCGAGCTGGTCAACCTTCGGCTGGGTATACACAATCCCCTTCCAGTCCGGATACGACCAACCCGCTATTCCTATATAAACTTTACCTGTCATACATCACGTTTATTTGATATTTCACTGAAGTGTTTTATGCTCCAACCGAAACTATTTGGAATCCACTCCAATTTTTTTTATCTAACCTTTTTGTAACAGCTTCCAACAATATGAGTTTAGTTATGTTTTGGACGCGTCGCCTTTTTTCTCCTATAACTGGTAGAATATTTGTCTCCTCCGTCTTTATACGTCTAAGAAGTGGATCAAATGGAGACCTCCAATACTCCTCTATTTCTATGCCAAATTCAGTCGAAACATAAAAGGTTATTTGTCTGATTTTTGTATCATTGCTTTCATTACCAACATCAACTTTATCAATCAAAAATTTTATCGCTTTGGCAATTTAACTATCTTCTTTTTTAATTATTTTAATATTTTTCATTTTCCCCCTCAATGATTTTTAATTTCTTGTATTTTTTTAAAAATTCTCGCACCTTTTGATTGTTTTGGTCAATCTTAGCCTTTACGTCATCGCTGTTTTTTGTAGATAAATAAGTAAGAAAGGTGTTTAAATTAGTAAGTTGTTTGCCAAGATTTTCTTTTTCTGAACCTCCTGCATTCCC
>CAZIED010000067.1:0-10529 GCA_964538525.1 uncultured Pirellulales bacterium
TTATGTTGCCGCGTAGACTGCGGCGTATCGATGAAATTAAGGTAGCAAATGTAGTGAAGACTTTTTGCCAAAATCGCAATTGGCGCTATGGAGAAACCCTATAGAACCTCATAACTGCGTAACTTGGGCTAAAAGGCTGTCGCCACGGCCTTGAGGAGCTGAAACTGCAGCTCAAAGACCCTTCGCAGGTTTTCATTGGGGACAACATCACCTGTGACTCCCATGTTCGCATCTGTGAATTGCGAGCCGAACCCAATGACTGTGACAGTACCCTTGCCGTGCTGGATTGACGCAGCTATGGGAGAAGAATCTATCCACATAATCGGTTTTCCTCCATCTATCTGACAGGAAGAGCCGATCGTGATGACAGGCCAACTCGTGCTACGTAGCGAAGGAGCTTCGCTACTTTGCAGAGTAGTATCAGGCTGAGCTTTCAGCAGCCCGTGGAGCTGCCTGCTTCGGTTCACAGTCAGTCCAAACGGGTAGAGCAGGCTGTTTGCAGTAGAGCCATAATTCTCGGGTGAGTCGAGTATGAGCACTTTTCCGCCAGAGGTGACATATTGTACCAGATATTCGCGAAACCGGTCCGAAACAGTCTGATTGGGATGCAAAAACACGAGGATTGTTCCGGTGAATGCGTCAGCATTCTGCTTGCGTGATGTGAAATAGCCAAGTCGGAGGATCCACCGCTCGAAGATTCCGAAACCATCCTTTTGTCCCGAGATGAAGCCGCTCTTGGGTAGTGGCCCATTGCAGATAGTGCGATCGATTATGACCTGGACCATAGGTCGATTTTCTTTCGGCAGAGACATGGAATGGTGGTGAATAGCCTGCACACTCACGGCGGAAGTGACCCAGCCGAGCATGCCTGCGCTCAGCACAATTGCCCAGGCCCCACGCCATTGTTTTGCGAATATTAATCCGGCGGCGCTGAGCATCAGTCCCAGGCAGATTAAGAATGGCCGCAGGTCGAGCCATGAATTACGGTGGTTAAGCCATTCGAGCATGCCCAGCATTAATTCTGCTTTTCCCGGCTCGAAGGCCGCGAAATTGGAGAAGATTGTTGAATCCGTGAATGCAGCGACACGACCGGCACGGTAACGTTTCGCCCAGAGCTGGATGAATGCGCCGTAACGCATCTCTGCGAGGTCTTGCACCTGAGGATAGAAATTGCTTGCATGGTAATCTGCCGGCAGGTTTTTTAAGCCGGTGGAACGTATGACTGCCTGGCCGAGACTTCGCCCAGGAGCGACCGAGCAGGACACCGCAAAATCCAGAGGGGGCATCTGCTGGATAATAGGATGGGGTACAAACGGCGGATGGTACAGCTCCTCGAAAACAGAATCAATCCCGAAAAGGCAGTCATAGCGGAAGCTGAAGCCGAAGACAGCGGCGATCTCGTTGATGTGCGTGCCAGTGTTGAAGACATTTGTGTGCTCGCCTACCAAAAGCAGACCGCCTCCTTGCTTGACAAAGCACTCGATGGCATCGATTTCCTCTCGGCTATATCTGGATGTCGGGACCTTGACAACGAGGACATCGCAATTGCCAAGAGCAGCGTCATTTATGGGCGTGTTCAGCCGGGACATCTGGTAGAAATACGAGCAGTAATCATAGATGCACGCGTAATTGTATCCGGATTCTTGTCCATACCAGTTTGTGTCGTATGGTCTATCAACAGGTTCCCATTTTGAGTGGTATTCGTCAACGAGCACGCGGCCGCCTTTACGTTGTCCCGGTGGGTCCAAGACCAAGCCCATGGTCAACATGAAGATACCGGCAAAGGCCAGAGACACAACTCCGAGTCGTTTGGGCAGTGCCACGTTGCGTTCGGAGGCATCAATGGTCTGTCCAGCGGAGGTTTTAGGCAGGAACCGCAACAACAATAGAAGCGGGCTGGCAAGCAGGGCCAGATGCAACCACGGATTCCAGAACTGGCTCATTAAGGCCAGATTTTCATCGTATCCTGTCCGCAGGGCCCGATGCAAGAATATCGGTATCCAGATGGCTGTACGAAAGGGCAACCATGCGACAATCGAAAGGATTAGAACAGCCAATGATGCAGCTCGCCTCTGGCGGATAGCAGCAGGCGCAGACAGGCACAGCATTATGGCACCGCCAACGAGAAAACATAACGTAGGCGGGTCCAGAAACAGCTCCCATGTAGTCCCAAGTCGATGGACCATCCTCGGTGTGTACAAAGCCAAGGTGGTGCCATCAAGTGCCGCATCAGCACCTATCAGGCGCGTGATTACAAGGAGCAGTTGAGAAAGCGGCCTTGGTAGCTCGTGAGAGCGGCAAGTAATGAATTCATAACCAAGAACCGCCAGCGACTGAGCAGCCAGCACGATACCCGCCAGCATAAGAGCCGAGCCGAGCGTTTTTGGCCAGCGACGCGGAATCGGCAAGGCAGCCAATATAAGGCCGGTTGTAACCAGCAAAGGAGCGGCTTTGAACGGCCATGGGGCTATGACGCAGGCAGGCAGCAGCATCACAGCAGTTATCACAGATTCGCGAGGCAATGGCCTATGAATAGATACCTTTACCAGCAGTCCCACACCAGCCGCTACAAGGACTGCCCAGGCGAGCGGCTCGGCTTTGTGGTAATAGCTCAGCCCAAACAGCCACGATGTGCTCAATAGAGCCAAACCTATCCAGTATCGTATCACTGTGCAACCTCCTGATTAGTGGTATCGTCTGTGGATGAACCTGGCTGCGGTTCGCCTGTAGTTTGCAGAGCCGACGGAATCCACATCTCCTGGTCTCGCAGTTGGCTGATAAACCATCGCCAGAAGTCGGCATTTTCGCGCATTCCTTCAAATGGTTCTCCACCCTCCCACTCGAGGTTCTTGTTCATGGCAAAGCACGTGTCGCCGATGACAACAACCTTTCCGGCCCCGAGCCGACGCAAAATGATTACTGGCGAGTTTTCCCGCCCATACGCAATGACTTGAGCCTGCGGGTCAGTACAATGGACAGGCCAGGCTGCATGAAAGCGGACATAGGCCTGTTTGTCTGCGGATCTAAGGTACGGGGACTTAAAATGTCCCATTGCCTCCGTTTGCGGAGCAGTCGTGTTGATATCGCCAATGGAAAAACCAAAATCAGATAATATTGAACGGCTGGCCATTACTTCATCCAGACCGGCGGTGAGGATGAAAATTCCGCCCCGGCTGACAAAATCCTTTAATGTGGAACGTTCGGCCTGCGAAAATTCACGGCTGGGGGCGATCGAGATTAGAAGAGCTGCTCGTTCAAGGCTTGGGGCCATGAACTCCGGAAGGGAAAGGGTGAGGTACCCGTTTCGCATCAGAGTTAGAGCAAGACCTCCAATGCCATCTATACGCCAGGATTCTCCGTTGTAGGCTTCAGTATGAGACGAGTCGATGTAGGCCAGGTTATTGGGGGACTTGTAGCGTCCATCGGGGAAGATTTGACCTGCACGATGGGTTATCGTGGTGGCCAGCAGCAGTGTCCCCGCTATGGCCACCGCTGCAAGAGTGGTTTTAAGCTCGTTGCCTCGCCATATTAGCAGGCCCACAAGAAATGCACCGGCCAGGACACCGAGTATCTGTCGCCATGCTGCTGGACCGGAGCCTGTGCCGCTGGCCAGATACCCAAACAGCCTTGAAGTGAAGACGTGAGAGGTAACATTGATACCGTTAGTGATAGATGACGTGTCGCCAAACGCGATGACACGTCCCTTACCCAGCCTCTGTTCGGCCACCAATATGATGTCACCAAGTTTTTCCCCGCTGTCGTATCGGTCGTTGCCCATCATGGCTCTGTCGCTTCCTTCGTCTCCGGGGTCCGACCAGCCCCATCGTCCGATGAGCAGGGGATTTGCCGGCCATGTCGTCTTAAGTGAGGCACCGATGACGACACCAAACTGGTTTTTGTCATCCGGGATACCTGCGGTCATTGGATGGGCGATCGGCTCGTAAGAATGCAGCCAGCCGCCGACAGCGAACATTGCTGAATCGAATTGCACGCGTATGGCCGTTGGCTGGAGCACTTCATTGAAGCGATTGCCCTTCGACAAGCTCAGGGCGGTGAGCAAAGTCGAACCGCTTCCATTGCGGTCGCGCGTCGTGTGCTCACCCAAAACCATTAGACTACCGCCACGGCGGACAAAGTCCCAAATACGGTCAAGCTGACCTTCCTTCCATGCCTCATTCGGGAAAATCAGTACCAGGGCATCAGCATCACCCAAATCTTCATTCGATAGCTCGGGTGATAAAACAACGCGTGCTCCCAGGCTTTCCAGATACGCAGGAAGCATTCCATACATACCACCGGCCAGTCTGCCATATTGACCGTGCTCGGGCTTGAGCCAGTTAAGGAAGCCCTTTTCATTGAATACAATTTTGGTTCCCTGCAGAGTGAGCTTGGCGGGATAAAGTGCAGTGATGACAGGCAATAGGACCGCCAGGACGATGACCGCAACCGACCTTTGCGTATTGCGTATTGCGTATTGCGTATTGCGTTCTTCGCACGACGCACGACGCACGACGCACGACGCCCCCCATCGAAACATCGCCGTTATTATCAGCAGGTGTATTCCGCACGCAAAAACTGGAAAGTTCCACGGGATAGCTTTATGCAGCAGGCCGGCATAAGACCAGCTCGTCTGGACGAAGGCCGAAGCCGTAGCGGGAGCTGTTTGCACGGCAGGCTCGGGGATAGCAGCCAAAAGCTGCGGAACAAACGATAGTGCAATCAAGTAAATGAGGTGTCCACCCAGAATAGCCAGGCCGCTATAGATAGCCCGGATTCGTCGTGGGTGGGGACTTGAAACAAGCCAAAGTGCCCAGAGCGTGCCCGTGAGGACGAGAAAGTCAAGGCCTGCAAATGTTGACCCAACTAACAGCGGCCGGCGTGTCACAATCCCGCTGAAGCTGCCGATGGCGCGACCTGCGCAGTCAGTCATCTGCCATACCCAGGGAACAGAGGTACTTATGGTGCGGTAGATGCCGAATACCGTAACAGCGATGGATGAGATACGAAACACCTGCTTTGCATGTCCATCTGACGTCATTGCCAGAAACGCCAAGACTAGCGCCGATCCCATGACAGCGGCAGCCGGAAGCGATGAAGCAATTAGGCATGTAGCCAGACCCATAACAACAAGCAGACCCAGCAAATATCTTAGCGGCTTGATGTGTAAAGGCCTGTATGAAATAATAGCCACCGATAGGGCAATTAACGTGAGCATCCGCCGCAGTGGATGTGCCAGTAAACCTGTCGAGCCGGCAGCAATCCAAGCCGCTGCAATGGCCGCCACAGTGGAGATGACAACGTTGAGGCCTATAGATACTTCCACTAAGCGGTCACCGTTTGGGCTTTCTGTTTCTATTTGCCTGCTTCGATGCACGCCTGAGTTATAGCTCATCTTTTGAAGCCCTTTTGCCCCAAACGCTCTGTGCCTTGCCACAAAGATTAATTTGCCTTTGACACACCTGAGGGAACGACGGAAGGACATTCAGCCTCTATCGCCGGACAGGTTACTGCCGACAATAGAAATTTCTGAATTTCTCCACTCCAGTTACCTATCTTAGCTCCATTATTAGAGGTAGAGCAAAGCCTCATCGTTGCAATATAACATCCGGGTGCGCTCGTTAGACAAGTGCTCGTAAAAATGCAAGTGGGACCCGACGTTATTATAATACATCCCATACCAAGGGAAGGTGGTGGGCACACCGACCATTCCTCCGGACACTGGGTTGTCACAGCAGGACATTCTGTATTCACGCATTGTGTAGATACCACCGGGCACTGTGTATAATGAGTCGGACACTCCGTATTCACAATTGGACACCTGGTACCCGATGTTGGACACTTCGTATCCGATGACGGACAATACGTATCAACCACAGGCGGACACGTGGTACCCGATGGCGGGCACTGCGTATCTACGACCGGACATTGCGTATTCACAGGCGGACATTTTGTATTAGAAGTCGGACATTTCGTATCAGAGGTTGGACACTGCGTATCTACGACCGGACATTGCGTATTCACAGGCGGACATTTTGTATTAGAAGTCGGACATTTCGTATCAGAGGTTGGACACTGCGTATCCGATGACGGGCATCTCGTATTGTATGACGGACACTCTGTATAATAAGAAGGACATTCGGTATCATAAGGAGGACATTCAGTATCCGATGGCGGGCACTGCGTATTTACCGGCGGGCACCTCGTGCTCACAGACGGACATTTCGTCGAAGAGCTCGGACACTGCGTATCTACCGGCGGGCATTGGGTCTGTACAACTGGACAATGGGTCTGGCCAGCCGGACACTGCGTACTGACCGTAGGACATTGAGTATTCACAGGTGGACATTTCGTTGAAGAGGACGGACACTTCGTATCAGAGGTTGGGCACTGTGTATTTACCGCCGGACACCGCGTGCTCACCGTAGGACATTGAGTACTCACAGACGGACATTTCGTCGAAGAGCTTGGACATTGAGTATCAACAGCGGGACATCGTGTTTGTGCCGCCGGACACTGAGTGCTCACAGAAGGGCATTGTGTCTGAACCGCTGGACAGGTCGTAGCGCTGACAGGCTGAAAGGTCGGAACAACCGACGGCTGCTCGCAGACCAGCTTGAACGCCATGTCGATCGAGTTATTGCCCAGCCAGGAGTACGGATGAGGCTGCTGGTATTGCAGCTCCCGCCAGGACCGGGGCAACTGTCCTCCTGTGTCCCAAACGGCGTCATCCATGAAGTGCTCCGGCCAAGCCCGCGTCTTCCACCCAAACCTTCCCAATTCTGTATCCAGCTGCACGTGCAGCCAGTAGGTCACAGGCTGGCTCTCTGAGCCGGTCTGCTGGAAGGCCTGGTTTGAATCAATGTGCATGTCAATCTGCCAGATACTGGTATCACCGCCGGCCTTAAGCTCGCCCCTTGCCACATCCTGCCACCACTCGCCTGGGGCAGAGACCTGATGATAGAAATTGGCAGAGAACTGGGTTGGCCCAAAGTCCTTGGACCACAAAACCTCCGGGCCCGGCTTAGAATAGAGGTTGCTCCGATCAGAACCCAAGGTTCCTACGGGATCGTCAGGGTGAATCTCCAGATGGATTTTCTTGATGCTGCCGACATTGTCGTCCTTCCATGAACCCCAGATGGTAATCTGCGTGATTTTGCCGGAGCTGGTGCACTCGAAATCATCAGCTATGTGGCGAATTGTTCCGTCGCTGCTATCCACGCAGATATCGATCCCGTTCGGTATCATATCGGGCAACTGCTCCCACTTGGGCGGGGCTGCTATTGTAACATCGTCAAGAACAACCTGGCCTCTCCACCACTGGCTGCCTGAACGTGTGCCTATATTTGCAAAACCAAGTTTCAAATTGCTGCCGATACCGACAGGATTGGTATCAATTAACATCATAAAGGTCTGAAGTGTCCAGGTATCTTTGGCCTGGTTTGCGAGGTCATACGGCACCTCGTCGATTTTGGCTCCTGTCGCTGATTCCATCAGATAGACCTGCAGAATTCCGCCAAAATCTCCAGAGGCGTCCTTTCTTCTTCCTACCCAGACCGATACCTCGTATGTCTGATTGGCTTGCACGAGCACATTGTTGGTTCCATTCTTGATAACCTGCTGGATGTAGGCACCTGGAAGAGGGGGAGTAACACCCACCTCATTCAGAACGCAGGTATTGAAGCCATCTTTGGCTTCCTCAGTCATGATAGTAGAGGTATTATTCTGTACGTTCGCCCTAACACCTGCCTCCCAGCCCCAGACATCTCCGCCGGCTGACCAGATTCCGTCATTCATGACTTGGGCCTCAAAGCTGGCATTATCCAAAGACAATTGCCCAAAAGATGGTACTGTCAAACCCAGCGCCAAAACAAAAGACACTAAGCAAATCAATTTCTTGCACATAATAATCCTCCTTCAAAAGTTAAAAAAACAGTTCTACCCTTTTAGCATGGATATTTCACTGAGTTTTTTCTCAAGATTTGGGATTTATTAGATTTTGCTCCTTCGCATATTTTCCTTAATAAGATTGGTGTAGATATTATAACGCCACCAAACTCAGAGTCAAGAAAAATTAAAAAAACTCAGTTTTTTTAATCGAAATACCCAGAAACCATTACTAAAAAGTATAATGTTGAACCAACAATTCTTGATTGTCGTCAGACAAGTTTAGGCGTGATAGCACTTATGTAGTAAAAAAAACAGAAAATCTGGTCATCTGGTAATAATGAAGCGTAGAACGTAAAGTGAAAAATGTAAAACTTTGGAATTCAATTGGATTCGACAGGCTCACCACAAGAGTTTTTCGTTTTTATCTTTCAGTTTTTAGTTTTATTGGATACTCACTGCCTAAAACGGTAAAACGGTAAAGCGGTAAAGCGGTAAAGCGGTAAAACGGACCACCGTCAAACCGTCTAACCGTTCTCCCGACTTGCGTCGCCAGACGCAGGGGCAAGCACCCACCTTTTTCTGAAGGCCTCCATATAAAGATAAAACACCGGCGTTATGTATAGTGTCAGGGTCTGGGAAAACAGCAATCCGCCAACGACGGCCAGGCCCAGCGGCTGGCGCGATTCCGCACCTGCGCCAAAACCCATCGCGATAGGCAGGCTTCCCATCAGAGCCGCCATCGTAGTCATCATAATAGGCCGAAATCGTATAAGGCACGCCTGTAAAATAGCATCGTGTGGATTTTTGCCTTCGGCTCTTTGTGCCTCGATTGCGAAGTCTATCATCATAATACCGTTTTTCTTAACGAGACCAACCAGCATTACTATGCCGACAAACGCATATATCGAAAGCTCGACCCGGAAAATCAGTAGCGTAAGCAAAGCACCGAACCCGGCAAAGGGAAGCGCCGAAAGTATGGTAATCGGATGGATGAAACTTTCATACAGAATCCCAAGCACAAGGTAAATAACAAGAATCGCAAGTATCAGAAGCCATCCCATTCCTTGTAGAGAAGATTGAAATGCCTGAGCCGTACCCTGAAAACTAATGTTGATTGTCCCTGGAAGAGCGGCCTGAGCAAGTTTTTTGATTGCATTAACGGCATCACCGAGCGAGTAGCCCGGTTTGAGATTGAACGAGATTGTGACAGAGGGTAGCTGGCCTTGGTGGTTTATCGTTAGAGGCCCCACGCCGGTTGTAATATTTACAAGGGCATTGAGTGGAATGAGATTTCCGTTCAATGAGCGTATGTATATCATGCTTAGAGCAGATGGGTCCAATTGGTAGCGGTCTTGCATCTCCATGATGACATAATACTGGTTATTTGGCGCCAGGATTGTGGATACCTGGCGGGAGCCAAAAGCGTTATATAGAGCACGTTCGATTTGAGCTGCGCTTATTCCCGACGCCGAGGCCTTATCCCGCTGAATCTGGACATTCACCTGAGGATTCTTCATTCGCAAGTCGCTTGTAACATCCTGAAAGCCGGGTAAATCCCGAAATTTTGCCTCCATTAAAACCGCATATTTATAAAGCTCATCCGTATCGGGGCTTTGCATGGTGAACTGATACTGACCTGCGGCAATCCGACCACCGATAGAAATTGTAGGTGGGTTCTGCAAAAATACTCGAACGCCCGGAATTGAACTCAGGGTGGGCCTTAACTGCTGAATCAATTCGTCCGCCGAGACCTTTCGCTGCGACTTGGGTTTCAGGCGAAGCATCACATTGCCTCTGTTGCTTCCTGAACTGCCGCGAGCCCCGCCGCCGGCGCTCGACATAAATGACTCTATCTCAGGTCTTGCCTGCAAAACTGAACTGACCGCCTGCTGATATTCAAACATGGACTTATATGAAGTTCCTTCGGCAGCCTCTGTGGAACCCATTATCTGCGAACGGTCCTCACTCGGCAAAAACCCTTTGGGGATCACAATGAATAGGACCGCTGTACCCAAAAGAGTAGCCACAGAGAAAAGCATCGAACTAAACTTGTGTACAAGCACCCATCGCAGCGTCCTTTCGTAGAAGCGCAGCATGTTCTGGAATATTCGCTCCGAGAAGGCATAAGCCCTGCCATGACTGATGGCACCGGGTGCCCGGAGGAATCGGCTGGAAAGCATAGGTGTAAGCGTCAAAGCAATGAAACCCGACACCAATACAGCAACGCCGATTGTTACGGCAAACTCTCGGAACAGCCTGCCTATCAAGCCGCCCATGAAAATGACCGGAATGAACACGGCGGCAAGGGACAGCGTCATGCTTACTATCGTAAAGCCGACCTCTTTAGCACCATCAATGGCAGCCCTGAAGGAGGCTTTGCCCATTTCCATATGCCGCACAATATTCTCAAGCATTACGATAGCATCATCCACTACGAACCCAACCGAAAGAGTTAGCGCCATCAGCGAGAGATTGTCGAGACTATAATTGCAGAGGTACATAACTACAAAGGTCCCGACAATCGCCATCGGCAGCGCAAGACTGGGTATCAGCGTAGCAGAAACATTACGAAGAAACAGGAATATGACCAGCACAACCAGAACAAGAGTAAGCAGCAGGGTAAATTCGACATCCCTTACCGA
>CAZIED010000068.1:0-1915 GCA_964538525.1 uncultured Pirellulales bacterium
GTAGATGTCTCTCTTATGCTGACGGTGCCTTCATGGTCGCAGCTTTGCAAGAAAGCGTATCCAATTTTTATGTCCCATATAGGTTTTGTTAATAGGCCTATCGTGTGTGACTAATTTTTATGGCATTGTATAATAGTACTTATGACAGGTTGTTTCTGTCTTCGTCATTGCGAGGGAGCAAAGCGACCGAAGCAATCTCTTGCCATCAAGGTTTGAGATTGCCACGCCCGCCGAGGGCGGGCTTGCAATGACATAAGCCTGCCACAAATCTTGGTCACACACGGCTTATCTTTGATCAAAAAAGAATATTGTAATCAGGATATATTGTAATATAATAGTCTTTTCGATTAATCAAAAAGACTATTATCAGTTGTAATATCGATAGATGGAGTTTAAGCAAGTTTTTTTGTTACAAGGGAGTTTTCACTATGGTCCTAAAGGCAAAGCAATGGGAATATCTTAGGAAATGTTGGCATTTAACACTGAGAGAGGTAGAGGTTGCCAAATTAGTATGTGAGGGTTTTGATAACGGTAAGATCGGTGAGAAGCTGCGCATAGAATATAATACGGTGCGTGCTCATCTCGGGAATATTTTTCGCAAGGTTGGGGTTAGAAGCAAAGCCGGCGTTATTCTTGAATTCATTAAAGTCCTGCAAAAAGCAAGGATCTAGGGTGCTCTTGTTATAATGGCAACTGATCGAAGCGAAATAGTTCCAATAAATGCTTTTGTTTTTAAGTTAATAGTCCTTTTGATTAATCAAAAGGACTATTAACTATAAATAATTGTCAAGATTTTTTTTCACAGACAGGGACATTACGTCCTGTGATGAGATACAAGGCACGAGCGACGATATATGCAACCTATGGCCGAGGCTTAATTGCAGGGCTTTTAATTTCCACACTTTTTCATTTTGACTTTGCTTTATAGAAACCTCGATGAAATTTCATTGCGAGGCCACTCCCTGCCTTCGCAGGGGCATGCTTGCACCCGCACAAGCTGGTGGTGTCAGTGGCAATCTCAACTAACCAAGCAAGAGGGTTTGGAAAAAAACCGGCAGGCGGGAATTTAGACTTTTAAGATACTGGATTCTGCATCAAAGCCTGCCCTGAGTGCAGTCGAATTGGTGCGGAATGACAACCTACTTAAATCATATTTGACAGACTACTAATGTGCTCCTTTTATACCGGCTAATGATTAAAGCAAAACAACTCGAAAAAGTATTTTAGTTCATCAGAAAATAGTCCTTTTGACTAATCAAAAGGACTATTTTCTTTAAATAATTGTCAACACTTTCTTTTCATAAGGTTAGGATATATTGTATTCGTCCAGCCTTTCACTATTGCTTTAGCTGCTTCTTGATATTAAAAACTATCTTTGGACAGGATTTTCATTGCATAACCCAAATTTTGTCCTGAGCCCGTTCTACGATGCTCATGGTGGACTTGGCCAAAGGACGCTAAATACAAAATTTCGGAAGCTCTTTAGACAAAATATGCTGTTGTATCTCCACAGTCATTAGCAAATAGTCCTTTTGATTAGTCAAAAGGACTATTAAATTTAATTTAATCGCAAAGGCTGTATTGTCATCGAATCGAGATATTTTGTGTCGAGTATGAAGCAGTGTATCAGAACTGACCAATCGATGAACAAATTGTTGGTGAGGCCTTTCACTGCCATTTCTTCGATCCGAAAATGGTGGATTGGGAATCGAATACGACTTTTTTGCAATCTATAGGCAATCCAGAATAAACTCACCTCTCTTACCAGCCGATACTAAGGATAAGCAATATTTGACAATAAGTTCCTATCGATGGGGTATAGAAAATGAATACAATCCCAATCAAGCCAAGTGAATTTGAAAAAAATGTGAAGGAGGGTATGCTGGAGCACAAATTGAATACATGGTGGGAGTTT
>CAZIED010000068.1:2015-10475 GCA_964538525.1 uncultured Pirellulales bacterium
TTTGTATTTGAAATACCTCCAAATAATGATGAAGAGGACGAGTGGTGGGCACTTGCGCAACATTATGGTCTTGCCACACCTATGCTGGACTGGACATATTCCCCTTTTATTGCTCTCTTTTTTGCATTTGAGGAAGAACAATGTGATTGTAAAGACGAGTTCAAAACACCGGATTTTAGAGCTGTATTTGCTCTTGCGCATCATCTACTTTCGCGGGGGAAAAATAAGCAAGATCGACCAAGTGCATTTGCTCCAAAAGGTCATGCAAATTACAGATTGACCAATCAAGGAGGCCTGTTCCTAAAAATGCCGCAAAATACAGACTTGGAAAGCTGGGTACAGCAAAACTTTGAGAAGGAAACATACGAAGATCCTAAAAGTAATGGCAGTGGAAATCTTCACCCAGCGCTAATTCTGCAAAAGTTTATAATACCTGACAATGAAAACGAAAGAATTGAGTGCCTGACGTTTCTTGATCATATGAATATCAATAGAGCAAGTTTGTTCCCAGATCTTGATGGAGCAGCACGTTATGTTAACGATCTATGGGAGGTTAACTTTGATAAGGCTATAGGTCACATAGGGGATGAGTAACCTCAATTACATTCAAAAAACAGCCATCCCCAAGGCCTCCGGCTTTGAGGCTGCCACTCATTACGTCTAACGGAGTGGAATGGAGACCTCGGCACCCTTTTTTTCAGCCGAGACATACGCGCTATAGATTGTTGCGATACAGTCCGCCGCCAGGCTGCTGTCACTTTTGACTGGTTCGCCATACGCAATGGTTCTGTAAAACACCTCCATCTCCTGTGGATAACCCGTGAACCAGTCCTCATCCGGCGATGGGTTCGACCAGCCCTGTTTGGTGCCGATTTTCTCCACTACGTAAATGTCACTGAAGTAATTATCTACCGGATTGTAGGTCTGCATGGCGGAGTTGGGATTTATATTGCATATAGAACGATGGTTGTTGGCGGCAACCTGGAGCCAGTTATGGATGCCGCCGAGGATAATGTCGGAGGCAACGATATCTGCAATAGTGCCGTCTTCAAAGACGACGTGCATTACTGAGAAATCATCGATGTCGTGGTAGTCCGCCCGGATGTGTCCCCTATCCTCGAAGCCGGGCAGGCGTGTTATTGCGTGTGTGCGAGCCGAGACCGACTTTGGACGGATGGGACTATTGTTTTTAGCGCTGCCCTCCACGCGTTTAAGATAAAGAGCCGCGGTCAGCGGGTGACAACCCTTGCCTATCATAACGCCGCCGCCGGAAAATTTCCAGAAGGCGTAAGTTGTCGCATGCGAGCCTGAGTGTGCCTCTTCGCCGTATATCCAGAGAATCTGTGCGCCGGTCTTTTCGATAATCTCCCGTTCCTTCTGGATCGAAGGGGCGTGGACCCAATTCTCGGCGTAAAGAATTTTGCCTTTGCTTTTCTTCTCGGCATCGAGCATTCGCCTGACACTTTCCAAAGCCTTGTCGAGGGCAACCTGCTTTGGAAAGGTGTCACCATTGAAATTTTCAGAGCCGTCCCCGAAATAGCCGGTAAGGGGCTTTTCCACGATGGCGAATTTATCTTGCTTAAGAGCTGCAACTGCTATTTCCTCGTGAACGACCGGCGGAGTGCATACGTGAATGACATCTACTTTATCCAGCAGCTCTTCCAGGCTTTTATAGTGGCGGATTCCTCGCTCCGCTGCAAACGTTTGAGCTTGTTTCATGTCGATTGCGAATACACCTTCAATCTCAACATCTGCGCTGTGGACCTTCCTGATACATTCAAAATGGAATGTTGCAGCAAAGCCAGCCCCGATAATACCTGTTCGAATAGTTTTTTTCTTTTCCATTGTGTTTTTACCGAAGATTTTTGGTTAACGATTTATATTCCTGCCGTATTTCGTCAGGCATACGGTCGCCGAATTGACCGAAGAGCTTTTCGACCTCCTGCATCTCTGCCCGCCAGGGTTGAGTGTCAACCTCGAATAATTTATCCAGATTTTCTTTGGAGATGTTTAATCCCTTGAGGTCTAAATCTTTTTGATGCGGAACTAATCCGATGGGCGTTTCTTTTGCTTCCACGCGATTATTTATTCTGTCTATAATCCATTTCAAGGCTCTGATATTATCAC
Source organism: uncultured Pirellulales bacterium (assembly GCA_964538525.1). GTDB lineage: Bacteria > Planctomycetota > Phycisphaerae > Sedimentisphaerales > Anaerobacaceae > CAZIED01. Next base: position 4,143 of record CAZIED010000068.1, read on the forward strand.
CGAAGCCGGGCCATATAAAATCACCGTTGTCATCCATTCTGAACCAGTTGACCGCAAAGATTTTGGGCGGAGAGGAAAGTTTCCTGCCGATGGAAAGCCAATGTCCAAAGTAATCGCCCATATTGTACCCGCAGAAGGGAATCATAGCCATTGGGTCACTTCGCAGCAAGCCGACCTGATGGGCGGCTGCAGCGGTTGTTTCTGAGCGGCTTCTTGCACCTAAAAATACACCGTGCTGCCAGTCGAAGGCCTCGGTAATCAACGGTATCAGTTGCGTTCTTCTGCCTCCCAAGAGTATTGCTGATATTGGCACGCCGGCAGGATTATCAAATTCCTTCGAGAGCGTAGGGCAGTTGCATATCGATACCGTGAAGCGGGAATTAGGATGCGCAGCTTTGGTATCTTGTCCGCTGCTCCAGGCTTTGCCCTGCCAGTCGACCAGTTTTTTCGGCACAGGGCCGTCAAGTCCTTCCCACCACGGCTGATTGGTATCAACATCCAATCCGGTGTTGGTAAAGAGAGTCGGGTAGAATTTAGCAGCTTTTAATGTCTTTACCATGTTGGGATTGGTCTTCATAGAGGTGCCGGGCGCCACTCCAAAGAGACCTGTTTCAGGATTTATTGCGTACAATCTGCCGTCCGGGCCGATGTTTAACCAGGCGATGTCATCACCTATCGTCCAAACCTTGTAGCCAGGCAGTACAGATTCGAGCATCGCAAGGTTGGTCTTGCCGCACGCAGAAGGCATCGCAGCGGTGATGTAGGAAATGTTGCCTTGCGGGTCTTCTATGCCGATGATGACCATGTGCTCGGCCAGCCAGTTTTTCTGGAAACCGAGCCAGGAGGCGATCCGCAGCGAGAAGCATTTTTTGCCCAATAAAGCGTTTCCGCCGTAGCCTGAACCTATGCTCCAGACGAAGTCTTCATCAGGAAAGTGCATAATAAAGCGTTTCTTCGGGTCAAAATCTCCGACGGAATGAAACCCCTTTACGAAGTCGCTGCGGTTTCCAATCTTTTCAACAACTTCTTTGCTCATTCTGGTCATTATTCTCATGCTGACCGCGACATAGCTGACGTCGGTAATCTGAACGCAGCATTTTGCGTAAGGCGAGTCGGGATGTCCCATCATATAAGGCAGAACGTACATAGTTTTGCCGCGCATACAGCCGTCTGAAAGCTTTGTCAGAAGCTGTTTAGCTTCACTTGGCCCCATCCAGTTGTTGTTTGGACCTGCGGTTTCTTTGTCAGAGTGACATACGAAAGTTAATTGCTCGGTTCTGGCCACATCTGTGGGGTGACTTCTGTGCAGATATGCGTTCGGCCAGGTATTGTGATTAAGTGGATAAAAAATATTATGCTCACCTATCTTTTCGTGTTTGCAGCCGATTTCTATGAGCTTGTGAGCCTCTTCTTCGGAGCCGTCGCACCAGTGAATTTTATCGGGCTTGGTAAGTTTTGCTTGTTGCTCGACCCATTTTTCTAAAGGAGTAGCCACAGTTTCATTCCCCTTTTTAAATTGAAACACTAAAACTTTAAGGGACACATAAAAGTAATTAACAAGGTTTTGCTGTGTTCCATGGTTAGATACCGCAAAAACCGTAGCATTATAAACCATCGAGTTTTTCACCGTCAATTGGTTTTTAAGAAATCCTTGTAAGTGTTTTCCCATACCATAGTTTTAGTAACCATTCACGGGCTTAAAACACCGATTCTGAGCGAAAAACTGCGATTTTAGTTGTTACTATTATCCGTTAAAACAGCTTGCTGAATATAAGGTAGCCACCCATCATGAGCCTGGTCGAAGGATTTGGGGGCTAAATATCTATTCGATATGAGACTTTTTCATTGTTTTATACATTTGCAGATCAAGTATCAAAATGCCTCGTCCTACGCCGGCCACGTCACCTTTCTTGGCAACCTGAAATGCGATAAATCGGCCATCGTCACTGACTACGGGATTGGAGGCTTTGTAATCGGGATAGTCGGCAAAAAATGTCAACCGAGTTGTTTGCCCTGAGCCGTCCAGGGCCAATTTGTATATATCAATCTGTTGTGTGCCTTTAGGAAGATGCTTATCGCACTCGACTAATGTGTATTTGCCATCGGGAAAAATTCCCTCTGGCTCATCATATTGGTTGGGAGCTTGTGAGTAGTTGACCACTTTGCCTGCCTCGATATCCAGCCCCATGACTTCTGTGCCCTGGTAATTGTAGGCGCTAAAAATTAGCTCCTTTTCATCCGGCGGGCGAAAGTTTTGCGTCTCAATATCGCACTTGAAAGGCAAATCTTTTTTATCCAGAATCTTCTTTTTATTCGCAAGTTTTGGCGTCTGGTTTTCAAAAATTACATCCGCCATGTAGAATGCCCCTTGCTGTGTCCAGGCGATTCGCATATTTTTGCGTGAAACAGCGGGGCCTTCAGAGCATTTCTCACCTAATGGCGTAGGTAGGCCGGAAAGGTCTTTCTTTAATACCCAAAGCTCAGCGTTTTTTTCGTTTCGGCTTGGCCAGGGATTATTGGCATCGAATTGTCTTGCCCCAGAAAGTAAAATATCTCCATTTGCCAGATAAAGCGCCCGTGTATAGCCTTCGTGGAAGTAATTGTGTGTCATCGGACGAATGATACCTGTTGCCAGCTCAACTTCAAATATGTCACCGAAGGTTTTTTCTAAGAACAATATTTTCTTGCCATCGTGTGACCAGTCCGCTCTTTCGCCAAAATGTGTCACCTGCTTTATATACGCCGGCAGCTCATCCAGCGGCGACTTACCTTCTTTGCTTCGAAGTTGTCCCAGACAATTTGTCAATAACGATAGCGACAAAACCATAAATAAAAGCTTGCTTGTACCATGACACATAGTTTTTCTCCTGTTTATTTAAATATCTTTCGCAGGATGCTCATCAGCGTTCCTGGCTCAAAGTAATTTGCAGGCAAATTCAAACAGATTGTTTTTGGGTCGGTAATCCTTATTTTGCCTGATATTTTTACAAATAGAGAGCTTATTTTACTATCAGAATCTTTTGCGAATGAAAAAATCAAGTCTTGACCTGACGTTACGATGCTTTTTATGTTAAGCCTGCTTGCTTTTATTCGTAACTCTGCCAATTCCAAAAGCAGCTTGACTTCAGCAGGCAGTGGCCCATATACGTCGATCGATTCGCTTTCGATCTGCTTTAAGTCTTCGGCGGTTTTAGCAAGAGCGATTTTGCGATAAGCGTCCATTCGATGCCGATCGATAGGGATGTAATTTTTCGGTATGTACGTAGCGAAACCTAAATCGATTGTCGCAGCTGGTCCGCCTGAAATGAGTTCGATGGGTTCGTTTTTTAATTGTCGGACCGCCATTGCAAGCATCTCGCAGTACATCTGATAGCCAACGGTTTGAATATGGCCGGATTGCTCCGACCCTAATATATTGCCTGCTCCGCGAATCTCCAGGTCTCGCAGGGCGATTCTAAAACCGGCCCCCAGATGCGAGTATTCTTCGATAGCTTTTAGCCGTCGTGCCGCGGTCGGCGTAATCGGACGTGACTCCGGCAGGAGCATATACGCATACGCTCGGTGCTTGAATCTGCCGACACGGCCTCTAAGCTGGTGCATCTCCGCCAGGCCGAACCTGTCCGCGTCGTTTATAAAAATTGTATTTGCATTCGGAATGTCCAGACCTGATTCGATAATGGTTGTGCAAACGAGGATTTGCGTATCTCCCAGCACAAAATCTATCATCGACTTTTCCAGTTTTTGTTTTGCCATCTGCCCATGCGCGATAGCGACCTTCGCATCGGGTGCGAGCTTGCTAATCTCCCATGCCTTTTTCTCGATGGTCTTGACCCTGTTGTGCAGGAAAAATACCTGTCCCTGGCGGTTCAATTCACGATAGACGGCTCTTTTGATAAGCTCATTATTATACGGCACTACCGCTGTGATGATGCTTCTTCTATCCAACGGCGGCGTCGCCAAAGAGCTTATGTCACGCAAGCCTAAAAGTGACATGTGCAGCGTGCGGGGAATCGGCGTTGCAGTCATCGTAAGGATGTCAACATTGACACGCAGTTTTTTCAGCCTTTCTTTATGTTCGACACCGAATCGCTGCTCCTCATCAATTATCACAAGACCCAGTTCCTTAAATGCGACGTCGCCGCTTAAAAGCCGATGTGTGCCGATAAGTATATCTACCTTGCCGGCCTTTGTCCTGGCGATTATGTCACGTGCCTCTTTTGGGGTTTTAAAGCGGTTTAAGACTTCGATACAGACCGGAAAATCCGCAAATCGCTCGGTAAAGGTTCTGCCGTGCTGCACACACAATACCGTCGTCGGCACAAGAACCGCAATCTGTTTTCCATTTTCCACAACCTTAAAAGCCGCACGCATTGCAAGCTCGGTCTTGCCGTAGCCGACATCTCCGCACAAGAGCCTGTCCATAGCTACCGGCTGCTGCATATCGGCTTTGATATCTTCGGCGGCTTTCGTCTGGTCGGGCGTTTCCTGATAAGGGAAAGACTCCTCAAATTCGGCCTGCCAGTTTGAATCCTCTGCGAAGGCTATCCCGCCCATCGCCTGACGCTTGGCCTGAAGCTCAAGCAATTCTGCCGCCAGGTCGCGGACGGAGCGTGCCACTTTCTCTTTTTGTCTTTGCCATCTCTTTGAGCCGACCTTGCTCAGAGGCGGCCGTTTCGGACTTGTCCCGATATACTTCTGCACTAATGCAATGTTGCTGACCGAAACCTGGATTTTTACACCGTCGGCATATTCGATTGTAAGATATTCCGACTTTCGCTCATTCTCTTGTATCGTTTTTATGCCTAAGAATTTGCCGATGCCGTAAGAGGCATGGACGACGTAGTCACCTTTCTGCAGGTCGCTGAGCGTGTCTAATGGCGCTGCTGCCCTCGCAGGTTTAACAATCCTTCTTATCGCATATTGACCAAATAGCTCGTGATGGCTTATTACAATTGTATTTAGCGAGCTTATGACGAAACCCTGATGAATGAATCCTAACAGCAGCTCAAAATTGATAGGTTTTTCCGCACCTATCTCCTTTACAATCTCGCCTACACGCTTGATTTCCGCAGCACTTTCGCAATAAAGCAGAACCTTCCTGCCTTGTTTAGCAACATGAATCAGCTCCTCCAGAGCCGCTTTATGCCCTGCCCAGACCGAAGCTGCCTTGTGCTCAAAACGCTGCACGCTTTTAATATCTACCTTTAGATAATCGTCTTTTGCGGCTGTGGCAAATCTGGATATATATAGCTGGGTAAATTTCGCCGCTGCGTGATAAATATCCGGCCAGCCGTAGAGATAATTTGTCGTCTGAATGCGTTCGAGGAAAACATGAGCCACCTCTTCGATGTCGGTTGGCTCTTGGAAAATTATTATCGTATCCTTCGGCAGGATATTTATAAAAAGCTCTTTTTGTTCCACCGTAGTCCCGCATACGGCGGAGATGATGCTGATTGCCTCCAACTGCCCACTAGAGCACTGTGTATCCAGATCGATTTGGCGGATACTCTCAATGGTATCGCCAAAGAACTCAATCCGCACTGCTTCCGCTGAACAACCCCACGTAAAACGTGGGGCTAAATATTTAGCCCCCAGTTTCACTGGGGGTTGTATGGTGGTTTTTTCACTAACCAATGGTGCATAAATGTCAATGATGCCGCCGCGTCGGGCAAATTGGCCGGGCAAATCAACCTGCTCGACTCGCTCAAAGCCGTTGTCAACCAGCCAGGTGACAACCTCTTCCGGCGATACCTCCTTATCTTTTTGCAATCGAAGAGAGCTTTCTTGCAGAGCTTGCGGCTTTGGTACGGGCTGACAGAGTGCCTGTACGGATGCAGGGATAACAAGTCCGTGGGACGATGGACGATGGACGATGGACGAGAGACTAGAGACGAGCTTTAGCCTTTCGGTTCTTGTTTCATCGGTGGCGTCAGCTAATTCTTCCTCGCCTTCCCATGCTGCCAGCGGCTCGATTTCTTTACAGCCGAAGGTCTGTAAATCATCCACAGACTTATCAGCATCTTCGATATGCGGACAGATTAGCAGAATTGGCCGATGCAGATTTTCTGATATGAACGCTGTCAAAAGGTGCGCAAATGATCCCCACGTCCCCTCGACCAAAACCTTCCCATCGCTGGGACCGGCGGTTTTAAGTCGGGAGATTATCTTTGCGACCGTCTTATCCCGCCCAAGGTCCATAAAGCATTTTAAGTGAGAGAAAAAACGATTATTAATGCAAAAGTGACAAGACGGATTCTCTGACGCGCTGGGCTGAAAGGAAGCGTAAAACGTAAAGTGAAAAATGTAAAATTTTGGAATTCAATAGTTTTTCGT
>CAZIED010000069.1:0-10446 GCA_964538525.1 uncultured Pirellulales bacterium
AGCAAACTCAAAACTTAAAACTCAGAAATCATAACCAAGTTATTTTATCAAACATCTACTTTATTTAATAGTTATATAGATACCAAACCCTTTTCAAACTTTTTTGCATAAAAAATTGTCATTTTCTTATGATTTGTTAAAATCTTGTTTATGAGCAAATTATTAGAACAAATTAATAGTCCGGACGACTTAAAAAGGCTTACGTCGGATCAGCTAAAGAATTATGTCGAGGAAGTTAGGCAATTCATTCTCAATACCGTAAGCAAAACCGGTGGCCATCTGGCCAGCAACCTCGGCGTGGTTGAGCTAACCGTCGCCCTGCACTATGTCTTTGATTTCAAAGAAGATAGGCTGCTCTGGGATGTCGGCCATCAGTGCTACGCCCACAAAATAATAACCGGCCGCAAGGATAAATTTCCGCTGCTGCGGCAGCCAGAGGGCCTTTCCGGCTTTCCAAACCCGGCAGAGAGTATTTACGACCATTTTGCCGTCGGCCACGCGGGCACTTCCATCGCAACCGCTATCGGCATAGCTATCGGAGAAGAATTAAAAATTAAGAATGCTGAACTCCGAACTCCGAACCCCGAACCCCGAACCCCGAACAAAATCGTTGCAGTAGTCGGTGATGCAAGCATAGTTAATGGGGTGTCTTTTGAGGCACTTAATAATCTGGGCCTGATTAAAAGACAGCTCCTTATCGTGCTCAACGATAACTCTATGGCGATTGATGCGACCGTTGGCGCGATGGCAAAGTATTTCTCCAAGGTCCGCCTGAGTCAGACTTATGAAGACCTCCGCAGCAGAACCAAAAACATACTCGAACATCTGCCCGGCATCGGCAAAAGCGTTGAAGAGGCAATCGAGCGGTTCAAGAAAAGCATCCGTATGGTTCTGCCGGCAAGCCAAATGTTTGAGAGCCTCAATGTCCCCTACTTCGGCCCCGTTGACGGCCACGACGTCGATTCGCTCATTCGGCTGTTTCGGGCGATAGCGGAGCTGAACCACCCTGCTGTCCTTCACGTCTATACGCAAAAGGGCAAAGGTTTTACGCCCGCTGATACCCAGCCCAGCAAGTACCACTCGACCGGCCCATTTAAGATAAACGGTGATTGGACGACAGAAAACGACCGAGAGACGAAGGACGAAGGACGAGGGACGAGGGACGATAAAGAGATATTTAGCCCCGCAATTCTTCGACCTTGCTCAGGCCTGCCCCGAGCAACCTGTGGTGAGCGAAGTCGAACCAAGTCGAGGGGACGGGTTTATTGCGGGATTTCCTCCAACGATGAAGCCAAGCCCACTTTTACCAATGTCTTCGGCAGGCATTTAACACATTTAGCCGAAAAAGACCATAGAATTGTTGCCATCACCTCCGCAATGTGCGACGGAACAGGTCTTCTGGAGTTTAGCAAAAGATTCAATGAACGGTTTTATGATGTCGGCATTGCCGAAAGTGCCGCGGTGGATATTGCAGCCGGCCTTGCGAGAACCGGCTTAAAACCCTTTGTGTGCATATATTCGACCTTTCTGCAGCGGAGTTTCGACCAGATATTTCAGGAGGTGGCTCTGCAGAACCTGCCGGTTGTTTTTTGTATCGATAGGGCCGGCCTTGTCGGCTCAGACGGCCCCACGCACCACGGCCTAATGGACATCGGCTTCTTGCGGATGATGCCGAATTTCGTGCTGACCGCACCGGCAAACGAGGTCGAGATGAAGCTGGCGCTGGAATTTGCCCTGAATGAAAATAGGCCTGTCGTAATACGTTATCCGAAGGACACTGTGCCGCCTGCCGAGCTTGCTGATGCCGCATGTGACAGGCCGTTCACGCTGGGTAAAAGCGTGGCCGTCAGAAAGGCAGAAGACTCAGCTATAGCTATCGTAAGTTACGGCAGTATCCTGACCGAGGCTGTAAAGGCAGCAGACATGCTCGCCAACGATGCGATTGCCGTTGACTTGATAAATGCACGCTTTGCAGCGCCGGTGGATGATGGCATTACCTCCTTATTGGATAAGGGCAAAGGCATAATTACGGTTGAAGACCACTATTTGGCATGTGGGTTCGGCTCGGCTGTGCTCGAGCTGGCATCCAAATCCACACGTTTTGGCTCATCTAACATACGGGTTCTCGGCGTGCCGAGGCGGCTTATTGGACATAATTACCGCAGAAGCCAGCTTATGGAGGCGGGTATTTCTGCCGAAAAGATAGTTGAAACCGCAAAGCAAATGCTAAACTCGATACTCAATGCACGATACTCGTAGGAGAACAATAGAATATGAAAAAGCGACAAGCGACGAGCGGCGAGCGGCGAGCGACGAGTTTGCCCAGATTAGCAATATTTGGCCAACTGCAGAAGCAGAAGGTCGCCTCAACAATTGAGAATTTCAAGACTTTTATCAAAGGTAAGGCTGAAGTCGTAACTACATGCAATATAAAGACTTGTTCCACAAAGTTATTGAAAAACTGCGACTTTGCGGTAGTCTTCGGCGGCGATGGCAGCATCATTTCCGCCGCGAGAAATATCAGCACTGCAAACGTGCCGATAATAGGCGTAAATCTGGGCAAGCTCGGATTCCTGGCGGAATTCAGCGTCGATGAGCTTGACAAATACTTCAGTGACATCGCCACCGACAGAACGACAATCGAAAAGCGCATGATGCTCAAGTGCAGAGTGTTCGAAGGTGTGGGCTGCAAAGTCGAAAAATTCGACTCATTAGCCGTTAATGATGTCTTTATCACCGCTGGACCGCAGCATAGGATGATCGAGCTGAAGATGATAATTGACAGCCAGCCGGTCGCAGCCTGTGTTGGTGATGGTCTTATAATCTCCACGCCCACAGGTTCGACAGCTTATAATCTCTCGGCTGGTGGGCCGATACTGGATAGCTCGATGGAAGCAATGGTGATTACGCCGATTTGCCCGCATTCGCTTAGTTTTCGGCCAATCGTAATAAGTGCCGACAGCACGGTTGAGGTGTTTTGTGTTCGGCTGAGCGAAGGCACAACAATTTCAGCCGACGGCAAAGATTCGCTGTTGCTTTCAGCCGGCGATGTGGTGGAGCTTAAAAGGGCGGATACAGACTTTCTGGTCGTGAATAATCCGACTCGGACGCGATGGGATACATTAGCTGCTAAATTGGGATGGGCTGAAACGCCAAAATACGAAAAGGGATAAAAAGACAGGTCTCAGGGATCGGGGGTCAGGGATCAAATTACAGAAAACAAAAGATGAACGAAATACGATATACGAACAACGATAATATGAATAAATGGTTTTCGGCAATATTAGTACTGATACCTTTGATTTTATCGGAGCTATGCTTTGCGCTGGAGAATACCTCGGTTCGCAGTCCTATTTATTCCGGCACGGTTCCGCCGAGCAGCTACTCTAATGGTCTTGCCAATACCCCAAATCCGATGGATTCCAGCAGTAACCTCGTAATAACCGGCAACGTCACCGGCGGCAAACACTTTCGCGGGCTGGTGCCCTACGGCTCATCAACAAATTTTCAAGCGCCACTGGGAACATCATCACTGGATTCTTTTCTGAGGTACTCCGCCGAGCCGGTCAGGCTTGAAGGTTTCACCGATGATAGTGCCGGCCTTTTTACTTCTCCTGCGGTCTTGTATAGGCCGTTTTTTTCGCCGACTGCGACCGTAGCAACTTCAAGAGCGGGTCTTCGAGGTGATATCCTAACGTTAACTACTGTAACTAATCAGGCCCGTCTCGAGCCGGGTCGAGAGAGCCGAGTGAGCACATTTACCAGCGCAAGCAACCAAATCAGCTCGACATGGCCGTTTCTATCAAGGTCGCCGCAGGAGATGGATAGATTAATCTCCGAAGAGCTCGGCACTGAGCTATCTGCCCCATCGCTGTACGTCTTGCCGTCTGCTCGTGGGCAAGATACATCTCTCGTTCCTCCTTCATCGTCCATCGTTTCCGGTGAAACGAGACCGATTGATAAACAGCGTTCCGGCAAACCCGTCCCGTTTGGTTCTGTATTTGATGCAGGCCTTTCTACGAGTGTCTATCCAACAAATTCCGCCCAGTTAGACCAGCTTATTTCGCAGGTCGAAGAAAGGTCCTGGACAAGATCGGCTCAGACGAATAAATCAGCAGGACAGGGAACAGAAATATGGGGTCAGGGGTCGGGGGTCAGGGGACAGAAGATAGAAGACCGAAGACAGAAGACGGAAGACAGAAGACAGGAGATGGATGAGGGACGAGGGACGAGGGACGAGAGACGACATCAAGTATATAGTATCGAGTATCAAGCATCAAGTATCGAGTCTGGGAACAACACAGAGGAGAAATTTGGCTGGTACATGCGGGCGGCAGATACGTACCTCAAGCAGGGCAGATACTACCGTGCTGCGGATTCTTACACAATGGCATTGGTTTATAAGCCGGACGACGGCCTTGCGTATGCCGGCAAAAGTCACGCCTTATTTGCAGCCGGCGAATATGTCACAAGCACACTGTTCCTTTTTAAAGCACTTCAGGTTATGCCGGAATACGCCGGCGTAAAAGTTGACCTTGCCGGCATCATCGGCGACCGCAGCAGGCTCGATAGCAGGATTAGGGATGTCGAGGAGCGTTTGCAGATAAGCGGTTCATCCGTCGGCGCCGGCACGCTGACGGCACAATTGCAATTATTGCTCGGTTATGTCTATTATCAGCTTGACAGGCTCGACGATGCCAAAAAGGTAATTGAGGCTGCCTCAAAGAAGCTGCCCAGCTCCGTCGCTGTCGGTGCGGTTAAAAAGGTCATTGAAGACGCAATAAGCCGGTGCAGCACAGGCTAATAAAGTTTTGAGTTTTTAGTTTTGAGCTGTGAGTCATCTTCTTTGTCCCTTTGTGCCTTATACTATTATCATTTTGCAATGCTTTCCTCAAGACACACTATGATGCTTCTTGTTTTTGCGACCTTGTTGCCGGTCTGGCCGAGCCAGTGAACATCGGAATTTTTGCTGATCATATCCTCGACCTTTTTACAGGCCAAAAGGACGGTGGCGTGATTTTTATTGCCACAGAATCTGCCGATCTCGCAGGAGGACATCTTGGTATGCTTGCGGGCAAGATACATGCTAAAATGCCGGGCAAGTGACACGGTTCTATCCTTCTTGGATGAATGCAGGCTGGTGGTGGTTGTTCCGAAATAGGCAGCCACAACCGCCTCGATGTCGCAGATGTGCACAATCGGGTCGCACCTTTCGACGTGGTCGGCCAAAATCGCCTGTGCCATCGAAAGTGTCACCTTCTCGTTCTGCAGAGCAGAGTACGCGACCAGCTTGAGTATCGCTCCTTCCAGCTCCCGGACATTACTGCGAACATTCTCCGAGATATAATTTATCACGCTTTCGGGGAAGTTTCGGTATGCCATTTTGAATTTGGTATTGTGAATATCGAACTTCGGATTTTCGAGGAACCGCCTGCATATCTCGCAGCGTGTTTGAAAATCGGGCGGCTCGATTTTAACGACCATCCCTGATACGAATCGGCTGACCAGCTTCTCCGAGATCTGGTCTATCATCTTCGGATGCGCATCGGAAACCAGAACTACCTGCTTGCCGGCCAAGTTGATGGTGTTGAAGGTGTGCAGAAATTCTTCCTGAGTCGAGGGTTTGTTCGCCAAAAAGTGTATGTCGTCGATAGCTAACAGGTCTGCCTGGCGAATTCGCCGACGAAATTCCTCCAGTTTTTTTAGCTTCAACGCCAGAACAAACTGATTGGTGAAATCTTCCGCCGACATATACAGCCAGTTGGCTTCGGGCCGGCACTTGACCAGCTCATTGCAGATTCCCTGCAGCAGGTGGGTTTTGCCGAGGCCGTATCCGCCATGGATAAACAGCGGACTGAAGGGACTGTGCTTTTCAGTGACCACGGCCCTTGCGGCATTGTAGGCAAGCTCATTCGACGGTCCGATGACGAAGCTGTCCAGCGTCAGCATCTGCTGACGGGTAGCTTTTTTCGGCTGACCTTTGGCTGAGCCGGGCTTTGCAGAGCTGCTCGTCGCAGCCGGGGAATTGGATTTCACAGGTTTTCGACCGGCGGCAAAGTGCGGCTCGATGGCGAAAGAAATCTTCAAATTGGTTCCAGTCACGGCTCGACCGGCCTGCTGGATGTCTTCGAGGAAGTGATTTTCAATCCAGGTTGCAATGAAGAGGTTAGGTACGCTTATTTTAAGATATCCGTCGGCGAATGAAAACGCCGTGGAATTCTTGAACCATATTTGGTACTTCTGCGGGCCAATCCTCCCGGCAAGAGCCTCGTAAATGGCATCTGCTACACCCGTTGAGTCTGCTGTTTGTGTATTGGGTTCGACAGACTGGGCTCCCGCTTGGCGGGAACTCTCATCCATGATTGTACCCTGCATGGTTTCGCTTCCTTGCTTACCTGTCCGGCAATGGCGGTGGGAGCCCGCATTACAGGAAAAACGCTGGGACCTCGCCTTGCAGGAGCCCGGATTTTCATATTGTTAGAAATCTATAATTCCAATCCCGTCAGAAGCATGGCCTCTAAACAGGACAAAACAAAACGATACTGCTAACACTATTGGGAATCGCAATCTTATCCGCCATTGGCGGACTATTTCTTGTACTCTTCTCCTAATGCACTTGAGCAGTAACCATACTGGTTTTAAGCTATTATTTGGCAGGTTAAAGAGCATATCAATACTATTTTGGCGGTTTTCTTTTCCACATTTCAAAGACCTTTATCAGCACTGATGTTATGGATAAAAAAAATTTATTTTTAACAGCTTTTGCACAACCTAAATACAATTTGTGGATAACTTGTGGATTACGTTTTGAAAAGTCAGACATCAGGAGATAAGAAAAAGTAAAAACTGTAAGAAAAACGGTATAACTATACCCTTGAGTATCGCGATATTTTATTCTTGCAAAAGAGCTTACGCAGATTTACAATTTTAAGTTCATCGATGAACTAATTACTATGAACAATGAACTGTGGGTGATTAATCGTTGTGTTTGAGTCATTAACCGAAAAACTCAATTCAGTTTTCAGGTCGTTGGCTGGCCGCGGCAAAATCACCGAGGCGAACATCTCCGATGCTATGCGAGACGTCCGCAAAGCTCTTTTGGAGGCCGACGTTAATTACAACGTTGTGAAGGATTTTTGCAAAAGCGTCAGAGACACAGCAATCGGAGCCGAGGTAATAAAGAGCCTTCATCCCAGCCAGGTTTTCATAAAAATCGTCAATGATGAGCTGACCAAATTGATGGGGCCTGCCGACAGCAAGATATATTTTGTCTCGCCGGGGCCAACCGTCATTATGCTGGCCGGCCTGCAGGGCGGCGGCAAAACCACTACCGCTGCGAAGCTGGCCAAATACCTCGTCGATAAGGGCAAAAGAACACTTTTAGTAGCGGACGACCTGCAAAGACCGGCTGCTGTTGAACAATTGGCTACCCTCGGCAGACAGCTCAACATCGATGTTTATACTGAAGACAGCAAAGATCCCGTTAAGGTTGCAAAAAACGCTGTCCGGCACGCCAAAGATAATAATTACGATGTTGCAGTGCTCGATACAGCCGGGCGGCTGCATATCGATGAGGATATGATGACGGAAATTGCCAATGTGGCAAAGACCGTCACACCGCACCAGATTTATTTAGTCTGCGATGCGATGACCGGCCAGGATGCGGTGAACTCCGCAAAGGAATTTAACGACCGGCTGGAGCTGGACGGGGTCATTCTTACCAAGCTCGACGGCGACGCCCGCGGCGGAGCTGCTCTGAGTGTAAAAGCCGTCACCGGCAAACCCATAAAGTTCATCGGCGTCGGCGAAAAGCTCGACAAGCTCGAAGAATTCCATCCCGACCGTATGGCTGGCAGAATATTAGGCATGGGCGACGTCGTATCGCTGGTGGAAAGGGCACAGGAGCACTTTGAAGCCGAGGAAGCTGCTAAAATGCAGCAGAAGATGCTAAAGGGCACCTTTGGTTTCGATGATTTTCTCAAGCAGATGCAGGCCGTCAAAAAAATGGGCGGCGTTAAAGATATACTAAAGATGCTGCCCGGCATGGGTAGTCAAATCGGCGATCTGGATATTGACGAAGAGCAGTTCCAGCAGATGGAGGCGATTGTGCAATCGATGACGCCGGCCGAGCGACGCAATCCAGATATTATAGAATCGTCCAGGCGCAGACGGATTGCAGCCGGTGCCGGCGTTGAGCCTCATGATGTTTCAGGCCTGGTAAAGACTTTTATGCGCAGCCGGGATATGCTTAAGGCCATAAGTGGCGGAAGATTCGGCGGACTGAAAAGTCTTCTCACAGGCGGTTTGAATATGGGTGCGTTAAACGCGGGCTTGTCGGCCGGCAGAAAAATAAAGCAGCGTTCGAGAAGAAAACAAATTATAAAGCGAAGAGGTAAGATTCAACGACGATAATATATGATATGTTTAGCCCCCCAATTTATTGGGGGGGTTCTTTATGACAAAGAGCAAAGATAAAACTGGCGCGTTAAGAAAAATTACAATTGAGCAATACCTGCAGGAGGTCGGCAGGTTCGTGGATAATGACTACGGCAGGCGTATCAGAAACCGCTTTGCCGACAGTTATGGCAGCAGCGAGCTGGCAATGCTGGCGGCACCTACTGCTGAAGAATTAGAGCAATTGAAAAGGGCAGTTGCGATAATGACGCCGACCGAAAAGGAGATGGCAGCGGATTTGACCGACGAGCAGATACAGAAAATCGCTGCTGATGCTAAAATTGACCCTGCTATCTTTGCGATTTTCATAAATGGCTACGCCCTACATTGCAAACATGTCTCCTGAAATGCTAAAAAAATATATAGAAGAAATATACAAAATTGCCCAAAGAGGTGATGCCAGGGAAGAAAGTTATTATGAAGCACTGGCATCGATTATCAGAAACTTTGCGCAATCAATAAAGAAAGCAAAGCTGGAGGTAACGATTCAGCCCAAGAAAACCGAGGCAGGCAATCCTGACTTCCGAATATGGGATGGCAAGCAGCACATAGTCGGCTACATTGAGGCAAAACCACTTGAAGAAGAAAACCTCGATAAAGTCGAAGAGTCACAACAATTAAAACGCTATCGAAGCGCATTTCCGAATGTAATGCTCACGAATTTCTTCGAGTTTCGATTATACCGCGATGGCCAGCTCATCGACAAAGTCACTATCGGCCGTCCCTTCATTGCAAAGCAGCTTAAACTCGCCCCTCCCGTCGAAAACCAGGACAGGTTCCTCGATTTATTGAATAAATTTTTCACTTTTTCTCTGCCTCGTCGATACACCCCCGAAGCGCTTGCCAAAACGTTGGCCTCCAGAACCCATTGTCTTCGCGAGCAGGTGCTGCTTGAACTCGATAGAAGTAATGGAAAGCTAATGGGCTTTTACAAGGCCTTTCAGCAGCATTTGATAGCCGGGCTAACCAAAGAAGATTTTGCCGATATGTATGCCCAGACCGTTACCTACGGCCTCTTTGCCGCAAGCACGCGAGCTGCGGGCGAGTTTAATAAGAGGGTTGCATTTGACAATATCCCAAGAACAATAGGCATCTTGCGAGATGTGTTCAGGTTTGTTTCGCTTGAAGAACCCGGTCCTGAGCTTGACTGGATTATTGTAGATATTGCTGACGTTTTAGCCGTTGCGGATGTCAAAAAGGTATTGCACAAATACTACGTTGAACACAGAGGCAGCGACCCTGTTATGCACTTCTATGAGACATTTCTTGCTGTGTACGACCCAAAAGAAAGAGAGCAAAGAGGTGTGTATTATACTCCGCAGGAGGTCGTTTCGTATATCGTCCGCTCCTTAAACATAATCCTTAAGGAATACTTTGACAAACCCAACGGATTCGCAACTGGCTCTGTAACCGTTCTCGACCCCGCTGCTGGAACTCTCACATTCCTGGCCCAGGCAGCCGGCATCGCGGTCAATGAATTTTCAACCCGCTATGGCACAGGAGGCGTAAGTGAGCTTATAAGTAAGCACATCCTGAAGAACTTTTACGCCTTTGAATTAATGATGGCTCCTTACGCTATCGCCCATTTGAAAATGGGATTCCTGCTCGAAGAGCTTGGATATAAATTGGCGGAAAACGAACGATTTAAGCTATACCTGACTAACACACTTAAGCTTGAAGAGCTTGCACAGAGTGATTTGCCCGGTATGAGTTCGCTTTCAGCAGAATCACACGCGGCCGGTGCCGTAAAGAAGAAAACGCCGATTCTTGTTGTTCTTGGCAACCCTCCTTATTCCGGCCATTCCGCGAATCGAAGTTGGAAGCTCGATGAGAAGGGAAAGCGAATACCCACCTTTATCGGCAAGCTCATCAAGGATTATTATCAGGTCGATGGCAGGCTGTTGGATGAAAAAAATCCAAAATGGCTGCAGGATGATTATGTAAAGTTCATTCGCTTCGCTCAATGGAAAATCGACCAGGCAGGTGAAGGTG
>CAZIED010000070.1:0-10320 GCA_964538525.1 uncultured Pirellulales bacterium
GGATAGAGCACCGGTTTCCTAAACCGGGGGTCGCAGGTTCGAATCCTGCCGGGCGTATTTCTATAAATTATCCACCCGCAATAAAACTGCTGACTTTGATCCCAAAGCGATACGAACCTGTTGTATGTTCTATTCTGGAATCTGTGGTTTGATTACTTCTTGCTCATTAAACACCGTAGCGGTAAGGTAATCGATAAAAGCAACTTTGACTGTCAAAGGCTCTTTGAACTCGTCAATCTTATCGCTCACATCGAATGTCAGCTTATAATGGGTGAATAATGTCGTGTACCAAAGTTTCTTCAATTGCTCGGGACCTACTTTCCATTCGCCCAATATAACCTGACCGTCTTCTTTAGAAAGGTCCCAAAGCTGCACAATTACAGCACCTGGGGCTTTAACTACATCACCATCCTGGTCTATCGGCTGCAGATAGACAATAAGCTTTTCTTTTTTGCCGTCTTTATCTTCATCATATAAATTTGTGTATCTGCCAATCTTGACCCTGCTGATATGGTATATTTCCTCGAACTTGATCTGCTCAGCCAAGCCGGCGAGCACTTTAAATTCGACATTTACATGCTCAGGCACACCGGTCAACAACTTCAATTGGTTTTTCAAAATCTCGTTTTTGGCTTTAACCTCCTCAATTTGTTTCTGCAGCCCTGCCTTTTCCTCATTGAGTTTAGCAACCTGCTCTGCTAAAGATATCTTTCCTCTGCTGGAGTCCTGACAGCCTGATGTAAATGTCAGAAGACAGAGGACGGAGAGCAGAGGACAGATGAAGGACGACCGAGGATGGAGGAAAGAGGACAGAATTCTGTCTTCCGTCTTCTGTCTTCTGTCCCTTCGGCTCCGCTCAGGGCGGGCTTCTGTCTTCTTTTCTTTCATTTGTTTATGCCTTTCAGTCTTCAGGTTCCTGGTTGGGCCGTGATGGTTCTCTGACTATTTCCGGCGCTCTCTGAAGTATTTGGTCGGCTAACCCATAATTGATTGCCTCTCCTGCGTCGAGCCAGAGGTTCCTATCGCAATCCTTCTCAATTTTCTCGGGGCTTTGTCCCGTATGTTTGGCCAATATATCATATAGTCTGCTGCGCAGCCGAAGTATCTCCTGCGCTTCGATATCCAGATCGGTAGCCGATCCTTCCAAAATCCCTGTAATTAAAGGCTGGTGTAAAAGAATTCTATTATTCGCAAGAAGGAACCGTTTACCAGGCTTGCCGCCTGCCAGCAACACCGCAGCCATACTGGCCGCTTGCCCAACGCAATACGTAGCGACATTACAGCGTAAAAACTGCATTGTATCATATATCGCCAGCCCTGCGGTAATCGAGCCGCCGGGTGAATTGATATAAAAATGAATATCAGTTTTGCTGTCTTCGTTGCTTAAAAACAGCATCTGGGCAATAATCAAATTCGCCGATACGTCTTCAATCGTACCGCCGAGAAAGACAATTCTATCTTTCAGCAGTCTGGAATAAATATCATAAGCCCGTTCGGTCCGGCCGCTTTTTTCAATTACTATAGGCACCAACTGCTCATTAACACTCATTTACAATAATCCTTATTCCGTCATTATGTTATTTCTTGTCAATTTCTTTTTTGTCGCCCTTTTTCGTCTTGTCTTCTTCATGCAGCACGTCATCAATAAGACCATAAGCTTTTGCCTCGTCAGCAGTCATATATCTGTTTCTTTCGGTCTCGGCTCCAATTTTCTCGACCGGCTGGCCTGTATGCTTGGCCAGAATGTTGTTTATTGTAGTTTTGGCTTTTAAGATTTCTTCGGCCTGTATTTTAATATCTGCAGCCTGACCGCTGACACCACCCCAGGGCTGATGGAGCATCACCTTGGCGTGAGGCAGTGCGAATCGGCTCCCCTTTGTACCGGCTGCCAATATCACTGCTGCGCCCGACTCCGCCCTGCCGATGCAGTATGTCGCCACCGGTGAGCCGATAAAACACATGGTGTCGTATATAGCCATTGTGTCGTCAACAGTACCACCCGGCGAATTTATATACAAGCTGATTTCACCGCCGCGCTTAAGATTATCCAAATAAAGCAGCTTCATAATTACTTCGGCGGCCCGTGCATACGAAATATCTCCGATCAAAAATACAATCCGGTTCTCCAGCAGCAAATCATCAAGACTCATTTGTCGGTAACGTTGATACGGCCCGTACTGATTGTACACATCCATATTCATAGCCGGAAGTTTCTTTTGTGACACATCGGAAAATGGCAGAGCTATTGTCTTCTTCTCAGGATGTTCAATAGTCATTAGGACTCCCTTATAGAATTGATTATACTACAATTCATCCTTAATTATTTTAATCTCCCTTAGCCGACTTCTTTACAGATTTGGATTCATGCTTGGCAGCTGCTTTACTGGAGGTTTTCTTTTCTTTTTCGGCCTGCTCCGTCACCGCTGCAGAGGCCAGCAGCCTTGAGATACACTTACTTTCCTGCACCTGTAACTTGAATTGAGCTAATGAGCCATCTCGTTCCATTTCCTCTCTCATCTTCTCGGGACGCCTGCCCTGCTTGATAGCTAATTGAGCAATATGACCATTAACCTCTTCTTCATTTGTCTCAACTTCGAGCTTCTTGGCAATCTTATCCATGATAAAAAATACTTTGTATTGCTGTTTTGCCTGTTCTTCGCTGCTCGCTCGCAACTGCTCCATCTGCTCCTCAATCTGCTGCCGAGTTAGTCCTCGCATCGCCAAATTGATATATTGTCTCCTCAGCAGCGAAGTCGAGTGTGCTGCAACAATATCCAGAGGCAATTCAAAGTTAGTATTATCGAGCAGATATTGATAGATTTGCTCGCTCATGTCAGCTCGGATTTGCTGCTCTACTCGCTTATGCAGCTCGTCGCGAACCTTTTCCCGCAGCTCTTTCTCATCCTTTACTTCAAACCTCTTAAGGAAATTTTCATCCATTTCAGCCGGTTTAAGCCATTTTATATCCTTGACTGTAATCCGGATATCTACTTTCTTGCCGCGGAATTCTTCCCGATAATATGTTTTCGGAACCTCGACGCTCGTCTCTTTCACGCCCCCTGTCTTGGTACCAGCCAGCAGCTCATCGAGCTTTTCAACCGGAATTGCCCCGACAAAACCGTTTTTCCTTACGTATATCTCAATATTGTCGAGCTTTTGCTCTTCTTCGACTTGTGGTGAGCTTGCCGAATCCACACCTTCGGCTCCCTCGGCTGCGCTCGGGACAGGCTTGAGAATAACATCAGCAATTATCTGGTCGTCAAGCTCAACGACACCGCCTTCTCTCGGCGTCCACAAACCTGCCCATTTCCGTAACCGCACAATTTCTTTATCAACGAGCTGGTCTGTAACTTCGAGCTTCGTCTTAGTCACCGGGATTCCTTCAAGAGGCGGCAAGTCAATTTCGGGACTCACCTCGACCTCAAAATCGAATTTTAAAGGGCCTGTCGCTGGCAGCTCTATCTTTTCGTGTTCGATGTTTGGCTCGCCAAGCACATCCAGCTTGTTATCCTTTACGGCAATGTCACTGGCTTCCACCAATAATTTTAATTTCACCTGCTCAGATGTCTCTTTGCCGAATCTCTTCTCCAGAAGTCGTCGCGGCGCCCTGCCCTTCCTAAAGCCAGGTACCTGTGCCTCCTTGCGCAAATCGCCATATTGCTTATCGGTGGCGTTTTTAATCTCTTCTTCCGGTATTTCTATAGAGACCTTTTTTTTGCATGGGCCGGCCTGCTCAATTGTCGCCGTGTATTTTAACGCGGGCGCTTTTTCCTCAGCGGCCTCTTGTTCTACAGGCTGCTGCTTATTTTTCGGTCCTGTGGCTATTTTTTCTTTCGCCATTTTGATACTCCAATAAACAAATTGGTAATTGGAGATTGGTAATTACCAGTGCCGTAAGGCATGCTGCGCATTACCAATTACCAGTTACCAACAATTCTGGCCTTACACATATCGGCGACCAATGCCCAACTACAGCTTAGCCGGTATCTCACCGATACTATCTTATTAGAGCACAAGTACATAAGGGCACAAGAGCATAAGACTTGTGACTTGTGCACTTACGTTCTTATTCAAAGCGGGTGATGAGACTTGAACTCACGACATCCACCTTGGCAAGGTGGCGCTCTACCACTGAGCTACACCCGCATAATCCTATTAATTTTTTATTATTGATTATTGACTATTTATAATTCATAAATAATTATTCAATAGTAAATAGTCAATAGTAAATAGTAAATTTTGTATCGAGGGATTGAATAATGGATGAAAGAAATACATTGATTCGATACACTTGTTTATTATCTGTGGTGGTTTTTATGGTTATAAGTGCAAATGAGCTGGTTGTAGTATCTGCTGCGGAAAAGAAAAAAGACCCAAATGAAATCAAAATCCTTCCGCCAGACCATAATCACCCGGCTTTTAAGGAGCGCATCGAAGAGCGAGCGAAAATGGTCGCAACACAAATCCAGGCACGCGATGTGAATGACCCGAACGTCTTAAAAGCAATGCGGATTGTGCCACGACACGCGTTCGTCATAGACCGTGAGCAGAATTTGGCCTACGCAGATAGGCCGCTTCCAATAGGTTACGACCAGACCATAAGTCAGCCATACATCGTTGCTTTTATGACGCAGGCCTTGCAGCTAAAGCCCGGCTCGAAGGTATTAGAGATCGGCACAGGCTCAGGTTATCAGGCTGCGGTATGTGCTGAGATTGCACGGGAGGTTTATACAATCGAGATTGTCGAAGGGCTGGCAAAATCCGCAGCGGCGAAGCTAAAAGAGCTTGGCTATCGGAATGTATTTGTCAAGGCTGGTGATGGCTTTTTCGGCTGGCCGGAAAAGACCCCATTCGATGCAATAATCGGCACCGCTGCTGCAGGGCGTGTCCCTCAGCCGCTAATTGAGCAATTAAAGTCCGGCGGCAGGATGATTCTGCCGGTGGAAGGCAGCTTGGGATTTCAATATTTGGTGTTGATAACCAAGGACGAAAAGGGCAATCTGCAAAAGAAGAATGTCATGCCGGTTCACTTTGTACCTATGACCGGCCAGGTAGAAAAAAGCGAAGAGAAATCCAACAAATAATTCTATCCCTATCTCCTAACTTAAATGAGAACAGGAGGCGAGTATCAGAGCAGTAGGTTATCAGGTCATCCGGTTATCAGGATGTGGGTATCAGGATATCAGATAAATTCTTATCTGTTACCCTGGTTATTTGATTTCCTTCTTCCTGATTCACTGATAGCCTGATTTCCTGTCTCGTTCCGGGTCGAAAGCAGTTAACACGTTAAATGTAATGCCGCAGCGATGTTTGCACCTTGTGCGGATAACTCATTAAACCGCTCGACAGCCTCGCCAGTTTCAAAATGCTCCAGATTTATATTGTTTGCCTTCAAAACCTCGATTGCTTTCTCTGAGATGCTCATCATGCCGGACGCACCGCAACCAATGACAACTATCGCAGGTTTAGACTCGATGACTTCGCGCAGGTCCTCCGCCGACACCAAATGCCCTTGCTTTCGCCACCAGTTGTCTGTAACTATTGAGCCGATTATCAGGCAATCGCTGTCATAAACGACGCCGTCAATAACAATTTCACCGAATTGGTATGAATCAACGTGCATGACATCATAAAACCTTGTGTACAGCTCTTGTTTATTATATGTGTTTTGTATGCTTACAAAAACAAGCCGGGTTCAACGGAGAAATATTCAGCGAGCTTCTTAATATGCTCCTTACTGAGCTGTCTTTTGCCTTTTAGGATCTTCGAGCCTAATTGTCTCTGGCCAAGAATGCGTCCCAGATCGGAACTATTCAAACCATTAGCCTCTAAGAGAAATTTAAGTGTCTCTATTGGGTCTTTGGTAGTATCAATTTCAAAATGTTTACTCTCATAATCCTCAATAAGTAGCGTTAGGATTTCAAGATAAGCTATCTGGTCTTTATTGAGGTCGGTTCTTGCTGCCAGCTTACGGGCTATTTGAACAGCACGGTTATAATCGCCTTTAGCGTGAATAGGACGAAGGTATAGCTTTGTCACCAGGTTTTTCCAATTATTTGGTATTAAAGCTTTTACGGTCATAATAAATCCTTCCACTTGTTTTTGCTGTACTCAGCGTGAGTCAGCACCCACCCGACGAATACCGTTTTTATAGCATAGTTTACAGCCGTAATTATTTGATATTTATTGCCGCCCGCATTGAATATTGTGTACGTCTCATTTCCTTTTGTGTACGTATCAGCATAGATAAAAGTCTTTCGTATGTCTGCGAAACAAGTCCATTTAGCCGATTTGACCACTTTATACCATTGCTTCAACGGAGGCTGCGCACTTGGATGCTTGGCCCAGAATTCCCTAAGCGGCGCCTTCCTAATTATCCTCATGAGTACATTATGTACTCTTTTCAACTAAAAGTCAATAAGAAAATAGAATAATTCTGAAATATTTTTTCTATAGGCCGCTAAAAGTTATAAGCCGCTCCAACGATGATAATCTTGCCGAACCGGTATAAATCAATGTGCATACATTTAGGCTTTTTGTTTATTCAGCGATAACCATCTCCAAAGCCTTCGGCTTTGAGGCTGCCACCCAACGCATCCACGTACTACGCACAACGCAATACGCACGACGCGCGACGAACTTTAAGACTCTCACTTGCCAACAAATGCTCGATATTAGCTCTTAATCTGTCATTTAGATATTCCTGCTGGACCGGTACTATATACGTAGCTAAATATGGTCGAAATGATGAACCCGGCTCAGCAAGGCTCACAGAAAGTACCTCACAGCAATCAGGTAGTTGCGCTGAGAGCTTTGCCTTAACCTGCGACTGGTAATCAACTGCTGATAGTTGGTCCGGCTGACGGTATAAGCGAAGACACAGTAGTTCCTCGTCCGGCTCAACGCCGACAGCTCTGGGCAATGGCAGAGACATCTTTGGCCGAGGATTGTAGCCCTGACTATATTGTAATTGCATACCTGCCCGAACGCAGGCTCGCTGAAAGAGCTTTACTGTTTCAGCATGTGACAAGAATCTCAGCTTCCCCGCTATCCTGAATCTTATTGCCAGCAAAACAATATCATCCGAAACAGCTATGTGAATGTCTCCTTATTCTCTTAGCCTATGTCCTTACTGTAAAATTCAGAGCCAATTATCCTAATATTATGCCCATCTTAACTCGAAAAAACAAGCATTTTTTCCCCAAAACCAAAGAAAGCTGAAATTCAAAAAATAGTTGCTTGAATACCAACAAAACTGTGAGTTGTCAAAATGAGTGGGGCACACTACAATCCTACTATATAAACTTGTGGTGAGCTTGTCGAATCCAATTGATTCCTTAGAACATTATGAAAAGTAAACATCAGACACACAATGAGAGAAAAAACCGTAAGCGTGTAAAAAAACCGGCTCTGGCATTTCGGCTTTTGGTCGGTATTATCAGCCCGGTAATCTTTCTATCGTTGATCGAGATTATTTTGACGCTCTTTAGCTATGGCCAGCCGAAGGATTTCTTTATTAGATGGTGGGTCCCCGCTGGGTTCCCGCGGAGCGGGGTCCCTCAGCGGGGTCCCACAACCGGCGGTGAAACGGTCTATTTGACAAACCAGCATTATTGTGAGCATTTTGTTCCTAAAGAGCTCTCACGAGCCCCCGAACCGAGTGTGCTTCGCAGCAAAGATAAATCGACGATTCGGATTTTTGTATTGGGAAGCTCGGCTGCAAATGGAGACCCCGACCCAGCTTTTGGATTCTGTAGACAGTTGGAGGTGCTGCTCAATGAACACTCGGACCAAAGGTCGTTTGAGGTCATTAATGCCGCGGTTACTTCGATGAACTCTCATGTTGCACGGCGGATAGCACAGGATTGTGCTATTGCCCAGCCTGATGCCTTTATCGTTTTGATGGGAAATAATGAAGTTGTAGGCCCTTATGGACCATCTGCCCTGCCAGAAATGCTCTATTCGAGCCGGAAGTTCATCAATGCCTCCATAACAGCCCAAAAGGAGTTTAAAATCGGACAACTGATGAAGAATTGTATCTATGCTGTTCGCACATACGGAAGACCCGAAAAGAAATGGCTGGGCATGGAGGCATTTCTGACGAATCAGGTAGCTCAAGATGACCCGAAGCTGAAATACTGTTATCAGCATTTTCTAAACAATCTTAGTGACATTGTACAGACCGCTTACAACAGTGGTGCGAAGACCATCCTCTGCACGGTGCCGACCAACATTAGAACCTGCGCCCCTTTCAGCTCAAAACACAAAGAGGGTTTAACAAAGGACCAGATCACTGAATGGGAGCGATATTTCCGGAATGGACGCGAACTTGAACTTTCAGGTGATTTCGAGGCCTCATTGGCGCAGTATGAGAAGGTCAAAGAGATAGATGATACCTATGCGGAACTCTGTTTCTGCATGGGCAGGTGTTTAGATGCCCTCGGTAGGAGCAGTGATGCCAGGGACATGTTTATTAAGGCCAGAGACCTCGACACCCTGCGTTTTCGAGCGGACAGCCAGATCAATCGCATGATACGCAAGGCTGCTGCAATTATGGCCAATCGCGGTGCTACGCTTCTGGACCTGGAAGAATATCTCGAAAAAAAAATAAAGAAGACAGAAGACGGAAGACAGAAGACAGAAATTCCGTCATCTGTCATCTGTCATCTGTCATCTGATTTACGCGAGGATTTATTTGTTGATCACGTCCATCTGAACTTCCAAGGGAATTTCCTGGCGGCTTACTCGGCAATGCAAGTAATCAGAGAGACCATTCCAGCAGCAAAATTGAAAATTCCTGAACTCACCGAGGAAGAGCTGCTTGATCTTTGTCGTAGGCGGCTGCTTTACGACGACAATGAACAATACAGACTTGCAATGGTTATGTACCGCCGGAAAACGCTTCCACCTTTTGCTGGGCAGATCGACCATGAAAAAGAAATGACAGGTCTGCGAGAGAAACTCTTCGAGTTACGAAGGACAACAAAAGAAAGCAGTGTTTCAAGATTTTCGATTTCCAATTTTCAATTTGAGATTTTCAATCCCCGACTTTATCGGGGACAATCTACAATCGAAAATCAGCAATTTATTGATTCGTATCTGATCCGCCGTTATGGCGAGTTCCTGTTGAGGAATGGCCGCGTAAGTGATGCGATTCGTGCATATCAAAAGATACTGCGAATACAGCCTTTTAATATGAGCATCCGTATAAAACTTGCACGTGCTTTTGCCCAAGGAGGTATGAAAGATGAAGCCGTCGGTGTGCTCACCTCGAAAGAGACGCCCGATCGTTACAGCCATAAGGAGGCACTGCTAATGTTAGGAGCATACTATGCTGAAAATGGAAGGATTACAGAAGCCCAGACTATATATCAACAGTTGAAAAGAATCGATCCTGACAATGTCGATGTGCTGACAAACCTTGCAGCGGCAGCGTTATATAGAAGCGATTTTGATACGATGAAGCGTAACCTGGATAGGGCGCTGAAAATTCACCCTCAATCCATACAAGCCATGATCAATATGGGAAACTACTATGCCAAGAGAAATCAGCCGGGCGAGGCTCAAGAGTGGTTTGCAAAAGCGGTGCAGGCCGAGCCGCAAAACTACTTAGCTCAAATCGGGCTGGGCGTTCAAACCATCAGAGCCGGTCATCTTAATTCTGGCATGGAGCACGTTATAAAAGCGGTCCAGTTGAAACCCGATTTTGCGGATGGCTATCAAATTCTGGTGACGATTTACAAAGGCTTGGGCAGAGAGGACGAGGCGAAGAATTATGCAGATTTAAGAGACCTTTTCCAACAGTCGGTAGATGGTAAATAGTAGATTTTCTATTTACATCCTGCGCCCTTGTGCCCTTGTGTTCTTTCTTCACTTTTTTCTTGTCTTTTCCGACAATCCCGACCATAATATCAGCATCAGCGGTGGGGTTTTGCATCCTTGCTGACTGGGCTGTGCCACCATGAGAATAACGTCCTAATTACCATTAACTACGAACAAAAAAAATAAAATTTTGGATTTAGAGCCTATCCGAATAACCCGCTCTATTGCGGCCGGCTGCAAAGCTCGTGCTACGTAGCGTCCCGCCAAAGGCGGGGCTACTACGCAGAGTAGCATTTGATGCCTGCGTTGTCGGCCAAAAATGTCCTCACCGTGGCGTCAACCACGCCTCCGGGCATTTTTTCACCTGCCACCTTGTCCTCGAACTTTTCGCTCGGCCTCAGAAAGGGCACGGTTGTAGATATTGAACTCCTCGATAGCGCCAATCCACACCGGATCAGGTGTATAGCTGCTCTTGCCAGGATAAGCATCTGGTTTGTC
>CAZIED010000071.1:0-1104 GCA_964538525.1 uncultured Pirellulales bacterium
CATCTTGAGGTCACAATTTGTGACCTCAAGTTTGAATCCTACAATCTGTAATTGCTTTTTCTGTCAAGCCTGTCAGGCGGACATCGTCACCAAAACGCTTTATATCAACATAGTGCAAACCGATGGTCTCCGTCAATTCAGCCAACGACTCGGATAAACTTACGCCGCCCTGTAAGCCGAGTATCTTCGGTGCGATGTAAACGATAATTTCATCAGCTAATTGCTCTTTCAGAAATGAAACCAAAACAGTGGGACCTCCCTCTACAAGCAATTGTTGAACGCCGCGTCTGCTCAATTCATCAAGCAAAAATTTTAAGTCACATTTACCCTGCATTGCCGGAACAGTTAAAATTTGAGCTCCTTTCTGTGTTATTTTATCCACAACCTCTCGATTTGCATGAACATCTTGCTCACCGGTTACGATTATCACGGGTGACTTTTTAGCAGTGCTCAGTAATCTACATTTCAAAGGAATTTTTAGGGAGCTATCCAATACGATCCTGATAAGTTGCTTAGCCCCGCTTGGCCGGGCTGTCAGCAGCGGGTCATCAGCGATGACCGTATTTATACCCACTAAAATTGCCTGTACTCGCCGACGCAGTTTGTGAACATCTTTTCTGCTCAGCTCGTTCGTAATCCATTGTCTCTCATTAGTTTCATTAGCGTATGCGAGTTCTCCGTCGATGGTTTGTGCCCATTTGAGTATCACCCAGCATTTGCCTGTGGTTGCATGCTTAATAAAAGGAGCATTTAATAATCGTGCCTGTGCTTCACAAATGCCGGTCAGCACTTCAATCCCGGCACGGCGCAACTGCTCAACACCTTTACCGTTTGCGTGCCCTGACGGGTCAATCGTAGCGACAACAACCTTCGCCAGACCGGCTGCGATAATCGCATCTGTGCAGGGCGGGGTCTTACCATAGCGGCAGCACGGCTCGAGCGTAACATATATTGTAGCCCCCTGCGTTCTAACGTCGAGCGTTTTGCAATCTTCCAGTGCATTTATCTCTGCGTGGGGACCGCCGAATTTTTTGTGCCAGCCCCTGCCAATGACTCGGCCCTGGCTCACGATGACAGCCCCAACCGCAGGATTCGGCTCAACCG
>CAZIED010000071.1:1204-10245 GCA_964538525.1 uncultured Pirellulales bacterium
ATGACTCGGCCCTGGCTCACGATGACAGCCCCAACCGCAGGATTCGGCTCAACCGAACCAATGCCACGCTTAGCGAGCCGTAGAGCCCTCTGCATCCATCGTCCATCGTCCATCATCTATCGTCCCTCGTTCCCCGTCAGTGTTAGTCAGCGTTTATCATCTGCAAGAATTGTTTTTCATCTATCACCTTCACTCCCAGTTTCAAGGCCTTGTCGAGCTTGCTGCCTGGCTCTTTGCCCGCCAAAACAAAATCGGTTTTTTTGCTAACACTCGAAGATAGTTTACCGCCGGCCCATCTAATTGCATTTTCAATTTGCTGGCGGGTGAAATTCTCTAAAGTGCCCGTAACAACTATTGTTTTGCCAACAAGTTTCCCTTTCATTTTCAGCTTTTTTGGGCGTTCTGGTTTTACACCCGCGGCCAATAATTCATCCAAAACCTTCTGGTTCTGTGGGTTGCGGAAATATTCATAGATACTCTCTGCAACTTTCGGACCTATTTGGTCTATGCTTTCAAGGCTTTCTTTGTCAGCGGTCATCATATCTTCAAGTGAGCAGAAATGTTCCGCCAAAATCTGTGCTGTCTGGCCGCCGATATGGCGGATACCCAAAGCCGCAATGAACCGCCATAAAGGCCGGGTTTTGCTCTTTTCTATCGCATCTATTACATTAGCGGCGCTTTTCTCAGCCATACGTTCCAAAGCTGCTATGTGCGGTTTTTGCAGCTTGTAAAGGTCGGCGAAATTCTTTACCAAACCCTCTTCTACCAGTTGCTCGATTAGAGATGGTCCCAGATTCTCAATATCCATCTGGTCCCTGCCGGCAAAATATCTCAATCGTTCTTTCAGCTGGCCCAGGCAATTTGGATTGACACACCTGATATAGACACCATCTTCGTCTTTTGTCACATCAGAACCACAAATCGGACATTTTTTAGGTATTTCAAAAGGTTCTGCATTGGCAGGTCTTAGTTCTTTCTTAACCTCTACAACCTGCGGGATTATCTCGCCGGCCTTTTCAATTAGCACCGTGTCGCCGCAGCGGGCATCGAGGCGTCTCAATTCGTCAAAATTATGCAGGCTTGCTCTTTTGACTGTAGTCCCAGCTAATTGCACCGGCGTTAGATTGGCAACCGGCGTCAAAATCCCGCTTTTACCCACCTGGACATCAATTGATTCTATGACAGTCTGTGCTCGTTCAGCCGGGAATTTATGGGAAATGCACCAGCGAGGCGCCCTGCCGGTTGCTCCGAGTAAAGTCTGTTGGTCAAAGCGGTTAATTTTAAGAACCATTCCATCTATCTTATAGGTAAGCTGCTCGCGTTTATCACTCCAGCTAAAACAAATCTCCATTGCTTCATCAATGTTTGCAGCTCTTTCGATGTGAGGATTGACAGGCAGACCAAACAGTCTGAATTTCTGGAGAGTTTCATAGTGCGTTTCAGCAAGAGGGTGAGAAACCTCGCCAATGGCATAAGAAAAAAATGACAGGTTCCTTTGTGCAGTGATTCGAGAATCGAGTAATTTCAGCGAGCCGGCTGCTGCGTTTCGAGGATTTGCAAATAGCGTCTCACCAGCTTCTTGGCGCTGCTTATTTAGCTCAACAAAAGATTTCGTTGGCATATAAACTTCGCCGCGGACCTCAAGAACTGCCGGAGGACGGAGGACGGAGGACGGAGGACGGACCTTCTGTCTTCTGTCCTCTGTCTTCTGTCTTCTGCCCTCTGTCTTCTGTCTTCTGTCTTCTGAAAGCAATACCAGCGGGATAGCCTTTATGGTTCGGACGTTAGCGGTAACATCATCGCCCACTTCGCCGTCGCCGCGAGTAGCTGCGGTGGAAAGCCTGCCATCTTCATAGCGAAGGCTAATAGCCAAGCCATCAATTTTCAATTCGACTACATAATCATAACCTTTGCTGCCAAGCTGTTTATAAACTCTTTCATCAAAGGCTCTAAGCTCATCGGCATTATAGGTATTATCCATACTCAGCATAGGCACGGCATGTCTAACCGTGGCAAATCCTTCAAGGGGCTGTCCAGAGACACGCTGGGTGGGCGAATCGGACGTTATAAGTTTGGGATAGGCAGCCTCTAATGCCTTTAGTTCCGCAAATAGCTTATCATACTTCAGGTCGCTGATTTCAGGTTGATTGAGCACATAATAAAGGTAGTCGTGCCTGCGAATTTCGTTGCGCAGCTGCCGTATTCGTTTTTTCACATCCTGAGCCATAACAATTTGACTTTATATGCTGTCTCAGCACTTTTTTCAAGCCTTATTAGATTGAAAAACCTCCGGCAAAAAACGACATCTATCAATAGAATTGCGATTCTTTTAAAACAAAACGAGCCGAACATAATCGATGTTCAGCCTCAATTTCGCAATTTCGTATTTCAATATACGATATACGATATACGATGTACCATCAGCTAACTATAAGGCTGCTATCAACCCATACAGCTCCTATATTATCTCTGAAAGAGACTTTCACTGGGGTATTGCGTGTCTGGTGTAGCTGGGAAAATCGGCTGGGGATTCTTGTCAGGAAACGTCCCAAGAGGTGCTTCTTTCTGCTTTGATCCGCCAGTAGCGGGCGGCATAGCTTCTAATCCTATCCAGCTTCCTTTCTCAACATCGTAGATGAAATTACCTCTCAAACGTGCAGTAATAAAAATCTTATTTCTATTAACCGCAAAAATGGCTTCGACCGCCTTACCCAGCTTTATTTCCGCTGCACCATTCTCCAATAGTGCATTTCGCACCTGTGTCCCAAACTCCAGAATCTGTTCATCCGTAAATCCGGCTCGCCGCATTATTCGCACAACATCGTTGGAACTGAGTGCAGCTACATCCCGGCTACTGACAGCTACGACCTTAAACTTCGTGGAATCTTCTTTACCTGTAAATGCACAACCAACAACACCCACAGCTAATAACACAAATGACAACCGATGAATAATGAATGATGGTTTATGAATCATTTATCCTTAATCCTTAATCATTTTTCATCTGCTCGGACGCATTAAGCTCTGGCGAAGTCTCATCTTGAAATCATCATCACTCATAGGCTTGGCCGAAGTCCCCTCCAGAGACTGTGATTCTGGAAGCTCGACCAGTCCCTGGACATCCGGAACCAGCCGTGCTGTAACAAATACGGCCATTTCCTGTGACCTCCCTTGGCTTCTCTTATTCTTAAAAAGATTACCTAATACTGGCACATTGCCAAGTCCCGGCACTCGTGATTCCTCTTTAACAGTCTTATTTTCTGTCAGGCCAGCCACTGCAACCGTACCACCATCTTTGATACGCACGGTATTAGTTGCATTTCGGCGACTGACTGTCACAAGAGGAACAGTCCGTTGAGTTGCCTCACCACGTGACACTACGTCACTAACATCGGCAGCTATTTCAAGAGTAATATCATTATTGTCTCCTATTCGGGGCGTAATTGTCAGCCGGGTTCCAGCCGTTATGGTTTCCATTTGTGATTCAGTGTAGAAACCAGCAGTCTGTACCGGGGCAGTGAGGTAATAATATTCCTCATTCATAACGCTGAGCATCGACTGCCTGCCATCTTGAGCCAACACTTGAGGGCTGGACACTATGTTCGCCTGGCCATTCTGGGCAAGAAGGTTCAGCGTCAACAACAATGAATCAGTAAATACAGCATCCGGTGTATAGCCAATCTGAACACCCCATGGCCAATCGCCACCGAATTGGGGTGTGCCTGCAGTTCCGCCTCCGCGAAAGTCTGAGCTGAAGGTTCCCGCACTGATCTTGGGCCAGCCCCACTCAACACCCAGATTAAGCAGGTCGCTGCGTTCCATAACAACAATCTTCGCTTCCAACATGACATGGCGCGGAGGAATATCGATTTGCTTTAGATCTGACACTATTCGATTGACCAACGCAGCCGGCGCGGTAACAAGCACTGTATGGGTGTGGGTTTCAGCTTGTACGTAAGGCCTAAATGCTATCGATAAAAGTCCGATAGCCGTATCAGCCGGGGTATAGTTCATCTTTACGCGCTGGGTTTCACTAACTGAGGCAAATGCCCTGCTATCCACTGCTCCTGAAGCAACAAGGTAGTAGTTCGGAGTCTTCTTAACATAATAAGGAGTACCCGCCAGCACAATATCAAGTACTGTATCCAGCGGCTGATTTACGATATTGGCTGTCACTAGCCCGCTGACGGTCTCATCTGCGACAATAACCATCCCCGATGCGGTGGAAAGGGCCTGTAGAACATCACGCATCTCAGTGTCGGCAAAGGTGTTGCTTATCGGCTTAAAGACTAAATACGAATGAGGTATCTCCTTAAAAATATAACCTGTGCCCTTCAAAACCTCATCCAAAGCCCCTTCCAGATGCTCCCTTATCAGCCGGCATGTCACTTTCCCTTTAACGGTATCATCTGCGTAAATATTAATGCCCGATTGTTCCGCAAGGTCTTGCAAGACTACCCGCAAATCGGTATCAATATAGTTACCGCTAACAAGCGGCCCGCCACGTGCTCTCGGAACCTCGGCAGATACAGAAGGAACTTTTGAAGGAACCGTTCCAGAAGCTCCTGGCTTAACAGTCCCTGTAATACCCTGTCCGGCCTTTGTAAGAACATTGGGTTCGGTCAGCTCAGCAGGAGCTTGCTGCCCTGGAGAAAGTTGATGCAATAGCCCCTCCACCTGCTGCTGAAGCGATCCTATTTGATTCTCAAGAAGCTTTGTTTGTTCATCAAACTCGGGCCCCAGCACCTTGCCTTGGTCTGATGGAACCTCTAAAATAGGCCCATGTGTTTCACCCTTTGCTGGTAATTGCTCCAATGTGGATATCGCAGATGGTGCAGATGGCCCTGTTGTTGTTGGAGCCGCTTTTGTCGGACCGGATGGAGCTGATGGCTGTGGAAGCACTTTCCGCTCAGGAGTTTCTCGCGGCACAGGCTGACCATCCACATAATTCGTAGTGACGTTGGTGTATTTATTACTTGGAGGGTCGAATGCAAAGCCTTCCTTCTTCGGCGTTATCTCACCGTTCCAGCCATACGGCACCTTCACAATATAATGACCCTTGCTATCGGTAGTGCCGGGGATTCCACCTTCACTAACCGACATAACCACACTCTCAATGGGCATGGGCAATGAACCGGAGATGGTAAGCATAACCACTTCCGCAGCGAAGTCCTGACTTCCCTGATCCTGTGTGATCGGAGGGTATTTCTTATCAGCCGGTCTAAAAGTGTATCCTTCACTATTCGGCGTCACAGTACCGCTCCAACCGTAATCCACACTTAAACTGTATTCACCATTGGCATTGGTGACAACAGGGCCGCCGGTGCCATCAGCAAATATAGATGCACCATGGACTGGTCCTTTGGCAGAGATGATTTTACCGGTGATGCTCCTTTTCTCCAGAGATGCAGTATAATCCTGATTACCTTCGGCGGTTATAATACGGCTGTATGACCGGACAGGCGGATTAAACGCATAACCGGCCTTTTCCGGCGTAACCATACCATTCCAGCCGAACTCAACATTTGCAGTATAAAAGCCACTTTCACCGGATATAATACGACCGGGCAGACCTTTAATTAACACACCAGCCGCACCAGCAGAACCGGAAATGGTAAAGGTGATAGGTGCAGCATTGTAGTTCTGATTCATCTGGTTCGATGTCACGCTCGGATATGTTTTTTTGTCCGGCGTAAAAATAAGACCTTCTTTTTCCGGTATAACCGTACCATTCCAGGCGAATGGAACAGTTACCTGATAAACACCACCAGGACCACTTGTTGGATCGCCTGGCAGACCTTTTATTATGACACCTTCTCGACCTACCGAACCAGAAATAGTAAATTTAATCTCTTCCGGTGTGTAGTCTTGATTACGGAAATCGGCTACTACCTTACTGTAGGTCATATAAAGCGGCTTGAAGGTAAAACCAGGTTTTTCCGGTGTAACTTTACCTGTAAAACCATATTTAACAGTAACTAAATAAGTGCCCTCGGCGGTAGAAACAGGGTCGTTCGGCAAGCCCTTCATCACCACACCGGGGGCACCTGCTGAACCGGAAATTGTATAAGTAATTTCCTCTGCAGTATAATCCTGATAGGTTTGACTGCTGATGACATTGGAATATTGCCTGTCGGGAGGATTAAAGTTAAGACCTTCCTTCTGGGGTGTGACTGTGTCGTTCCAGCCATACCTTACAACTGCTTTATAAGCACCATTAGTGCCACTAATGGGATCGCCCGGCAGCCCCTTCAATACCACACCACTCTGGCCAACAGAACCAGAAATTTCAAATGTAATCGGAGCCGGAATATAGTTCTCACCTGTATAATCCTTATTAACCTGACTGTATTGTTTGCTGATGGGATTAAAGGTCAAACCTTCTTTAGTCGGTGTAACCGTTACGACCCCGCCAAACTCTATAGTAGCTTTATAGGTACCGTCACTACCGCTAACGGGACTATCCGGCAGGCCGACCATTGTCACGCCCGCTTCACCCACCGAACCGGAGATTGTAAACTTCTTGATTTGCGCAGTATAATTCTGATTTTCTAAGCTACTTTTAACGTTGGTATAAGGTATCGAAGGCGGGTCAAATGTATAGCCTTCCTTTTCCGGCGTAACTTTACCGCTCCAGTTGTAATCCACATTGTCGGTGTAAAAACCATTATTGTCGGTTATAGGACTATTTGGCAAACCGGTCATCCTCACACCACTTAGACCAACTGAGCCAGATATAGTAAAAGTCAGCTTTCGAATCCCGAACTGCTGACCTTTGACGCTCATGGTGCATAGTAGAATGACGCAAAAAACTACAGCAGCGCCCGATAAAATTCTACTAATTCTTTTACTTGCCATAAATTAACGTCCCTTTCTGAGGCCATTAATGCAGCCGCACAACGCCTTTTTTAACTTTCTATCGGCAATTGGGCATCTTTCTTTAGTAAATTATCCTTACCGGCATATTTGCTTTTAACGCCATTTTATACCTACTCTCCGCTCATACTCACCTGGTTGAATGGTTTGGATAACTCGCTGCTGCCCTTCACCTATAACCTCTATACCTACCTGACTGTTTTCTACTCCCTTGTCGTCATACTCTAACCTGACAACAACACGATATAAACCGGGAGTACATTCGGAAAAGTCAAGAACTCCAGAATACGCTCTGAATTCAAACGGCAGCATAAGACCTGACTTTTCACCTGTAAGAAATACTCCAGAGTTAATGGCTAATCCGTTGGGATTAGTAATAACAGCCTTGCATCGTTTTGGGGTAACGTGAATCCTTCCGTAATTACCAAACACGGCTGACACTATATACTCTGCTCCTGCCTGCTGTGCAATGGTTAGTGGCGATGATGAACGGACTTGAGGTTGAATCTCAGCGCTATCCGCCTTCTGATTAACAACACAGATATGACCAGTTTCTAATCCTGCGTTCTGACCGTCAGGATATTTGGCGAATAAACCTAAAAGCGCATAATAGCAGGGGTGTATCATATCGGCGTTCGGCGCTCTCGTAATAATCTGTATATTCTGCCGTCCATATTTTGGTAATGTGAATTCAGTTGGCGCCACTTCCAACCACGCCGAGCAGTTCAAATCATCACCTTTAAACGTTGGGCCAAAAGCCACACCCCTAAGTACAGGTGGAAGCGCCATCTTCACCTGAACATGAACCTCTTCATCCGTAGCGTTTGAAATTTCTATCGCGGTTGTGCGAGTTGCACCCGGCACGGCATTTATAATAATCTCCTTCGGTTTGACATCAAGTGCTGCATCGACCGCAATTTTCTTGATACTCGGATCACCAGCAAAATCAACTTCCCTTTCCACCGAGCTTGACCTCCGGCCATCAACTAATAGTGCCCCAGCAATACGGTATCTCCCAGGTGGCAGAGGCCGCCCAACATCACCGTTCAATTTCAAAACAGAACCCGGCAAAATACCTGCCGTTTCCACCTCTCTTTGTGCAAATATCCGCCAATGGTCTTCAAAATAGCCCCAAACCTTCAATAAAGCCCTAAGCCGTGAATAAGTCCCGCCATTATTAGCAACTCTCATCGACATTAGTGTTCTGGACTGGCCATCCTCAGAGGCCGGCTGTAACTCCAATCCCAAATCTGTTACTTCCACACTACGTATTGGCGTACGACCTTGTATAGAAATTAACACTGGAATCAGGAATTGAAAGACGAATCCGATTTCTGTTTGGATATTAGGAGTTCTCAATCGTACAAGAATCCCGGCCGAATATACCCCTCGTGTACCAGGTTGAACTTTTATGCTCGCTCTTACGGTTGTTATTGTGGTTGGTTGTACGCTGACACTTTCAGTATTCAGCTTTATCCACCTCTTGCAGGAAAGTAATTTTGACGAATCAATATTATTAACATCCGGCCCGACCATAAGCCACGATCCATCCTCAGCCTGGGTTAAATCGACCAATGAGATATCCACTGATACGGTTTCATTCGGGTCGTGATTTTGAAGTTGAATCTCAGTCCTAACCAATTCCCCTGGAGCAGCTGGTTGTTGTACTATCATTGGCTGAACAATAAACTGACCATAAGCAGGATCAGCATAAAAAAATGCTGCTATTGTGATTCCGATAATATAAAGGCACTGTACTATCCTGTTTTGCCTTTTTTTCATCATTTTATCCCCCTTTACCGAGTACCTATAACAAACTTCCGTTCCTACTTTCACAAATAATCTGATGTTCTGGCCTGCATCAACTCATTTATTACTGCAAGGGTAACCTTTAAGTTTTCGGCAATATAACGTCCCTACTTATTATAAATTCTCTTAAATTCTCTAAAGCTTACAGTATTGATTACCCTCACAGAAACCTCCGTTTACATGTAAGTCCTAAGCCCATCCCAATCAAGATAAATCTTTATCAAGATTACCATTTTCTCTATTAAATGTCAAGATATATTTTGTCTATTACCCCTAATATCACATCAATTAGAAAATATCCTTAAAGTAAGGAGTATTTTATTTCGAAATAATCACTCCCTCCAGCTTCCAAAAAT
>CAZIED010000072.1:0-10203 GCA_964538525.1 uncultured Pirellulales bacterium
TGCTCCAACGGTGACAGCCCTTTACTCAAAGAGTCTGTCCATATTAACAACAAAGTAAATGTCACATTCCTTTACGAACAACTGCCCGCTGGCACTGCAGGCTGCATTCGCGACGTTGCCAACGACGAAAAAGATTTGTTACTTATAGTTCTCCCGGCCAACATCACAAATCCGCCAAAAATCGATTATCTAATAAATGCTCACAAAAGAAGTCAGGCAGATTTGACCGTAGTTTTTAATCCTGCTAACAGCAACGGCAAATCGTTAGGTGAACCAGCAGAGATTTATATTTGCCAAACCAGCGTTTTAGCACACATTCCAAAAGAAGGGTACTTTGATATCAAAGAAGAATTAATTCCTGAATTGCTCCGGGCAGATAAAACCATTCATGCTGAGGTACTGCCGAATCATGCTGGCAATTTCAGAGATCGGCCAGGATACTTATACGCCCTTGCCAACTATCTTGAAAATAATCCGGGACTAAACACAAACTTAAAAACATACTCACAAAGTGACGCACAAAATGTATGGATAGCAGCCAGTGCCACAGTGGACCAGGGTGCGCGAATCTACGGTCCCACTATAATTATGGATGGTACTCACATTTCTAATGGCACTATTATTTTCGGCCCAACCACAATCGGACGAGAAGTCCATATAAGTAAAAACACTATCGTGACAAATAGTGCAATCTGGGACTTTGCACGCATAGGCCCAAATTGCAGAATTGATAAATCCATTGTCGGTTATCATGCCAATATACCAGGTAATACCATGCTCGAAGAAAAATCTATTCAATTCAAGCCAAACGGTGCCATAAGAAGCTTGCTCAACAATGTGTCAGAAGTCATCGAAAATGGGGCAGGCAAATTACACAAGAAACAGAAGGCAAAGCTCGCGAAAATTAATAAAAAACTACCAAACTGGACTTCATCATATAAAACAAGGATTGCTCATTGGATTGCAGCTTGCCTTGTTGTCGTTACTTTTCTTTGGTCTTATTGGCCCAGCCTCAAGGAGCTTTGGAATGTATGGCAAAGAAACGACGAATACTCATCCGGCCTTCTGGTTCCCTTTTTGACAGTTTATATCTTGTGGTCGAGACGCCACGACATTGCTCAGTGCCGCATCAGGCCTTGCGTTTGGGGCCTATTTGCTTTTCTCGGAGCACAGGCCTTTAGACTATTCGGACTATTCTTTATGTACAGCTCGGCAGAAAGATTATCTATCGTGCTAAGTGTCGCTGCGTTGGTGCTATTATTATTTGGCTGGCAGCTTTTCCGAAAAGTGTCCACGGTGTTACTGTTTTTATGTCTGATGCTGCCCTGGCCTAACCAGATTCAGGCCGCAGTGGCGCTACCTTTACAGCGCTGGGCTACCACGTCAGCCGTATTCTGTCTGGAGACGATGGGCTACGAGGTTATGCAGGAGGGTAATATTATCCATATCGGCCAGGCAAGCGTCGCGGTGGCCGAGGCATGTAACGGTTTGAGAATGGTCACCGCCTTTTTTGTGATTAGCGGTCTGGTTGTCTTATTAGTCCGAAGAGCGTGGGGGGAAAAATTAGTCATCCTGGTCTCGAGCCTGCCGATTGCCCTGCTTTGCAACACCGCACGATTAGCGATCACGGCACTTGCTTTTACGGTAATCAGCGGCGAGCAGTGGGAAAAGATATTCCATGATTTTGGTGGATATGCGATGATGCCTCTGGCACTCGCAGCGGTAGTGGGTGAGCTTTGGATTCTGGCGAAGCTCACCACCGCTCCGACAAAACAAGAGGCGATAATAATTACGCGGCAAAAAACTACTTAACATTACAAAGCACAACCCAAGGAGAATCAGTAAATGAATAATTTGGAAAAATATTTCGATCATTTAATAGAGCAGAAACCTGCTGTGCAGCAAGTGTCCCCTGAACCCAGCTCTGCGAATTCACCTGAATTAATCAAAGGCATTCTACGACGATGGTACATTGTGTTTCTGGTATTTTTCGTAATGTGCACAATCGGACTACCAGCAATATGGCTCTTAATCGAACCTTTTAATATAGTAACCGGCGCGATAAGGGTTGCACCTATTCTAACAAACGTAATAACCGGTGAAGCAGACAAAACAGAAACGTCAAATTATCAAACTTTTATGCAAACACAAGCAGAAATAATGCTCAGCGAGCCTGTGCTGCAAAGAGTGGCGGACGATTTAGTTAATAAGAATTTGTCCTTTTTTGACAATGAGTCAGAAGATCTTGCTACGAAATTAAGCCAAAAACTAAAAGGCGACAAGGCAAAATCTGACGCGCTAACGACATTAAAACGAGCAATTTCAAAAGGAATTATTGATCTTGCACCGGCTCGTCAAACCGAGCTAATAAAATTAACCATGAAAAGCAAAAAGCCGGAAGAGGCCAAGCAGATTGTGGATACTATCATCAAAGATTATATGGCGCTGGAAGTAACCAGCGTCGCCCAGGACAGAGACCGCAACTTGAACTTCCTTGAGGATGAACGCAAAGTCCTTACTGAAAAATTGCAAAGCCGGCACAAACAAATAACCGATTTGGCCTCCGAGTACGGCTCAACAAATTTGTTAAGCCGGCAGGATACCAAATGGCAACGTATAAATACACTGCTGTCCGAGCTTACCAAAATAGAGGCTTTCAGAATAAGTCTTGAGTCACAGCATCAATTTATTGAGGAGGCCAACAAACCATCTTTAGAGCCGGAAACGCTCCTGCGAATGCAAAATGAATATACTAATTCCGATCCGTTGATTCAGGAGCTAACCAAAAAAATCACCGATATGGAGCAAGAATTAATTGTCGCTAAGCAGACACTTACACCCAGGAATCCTGCTATCAAACAGAAACAGCAGCTTCTCGACGCATTGAATGCTAACCTCGAAGAAAAACGTCAGGAGCTATTGAAGAGCTTTCAGGATATTATCTCTAATCAAACCGCCAGCGCCAACAAAAAAAATTTGCTGGACGTGCAAACCGCGTTGGAAAGAACCAAACTGCATGAAGCTCGCCTCCGTCAGGTGCTGGCCGAGGAAGAAACACAAACTAAAGATCTCGGCAGGACACAGCTGAACATACAAGATTTGCAGTTCCAATTAGATTTCGATCAACAAATGTACGATACGGTCCAGCGACGCATCAGAGAGCTGGAATTAGAACGAAAGCGCCCCGCCAGAATCACAGTAGCGTATAATGCCAGCATTGTCTCCGAGGAAGATAAACGCATAAAGTACTCCACAGCTCTGCTTTTCGGTGCGCTTGCCTGCGGCTGTGGCCTTGCAATTTTAATAGATAAGGCCGACCAAAGATTAAGAACACCAGATGACATAACCAAACGCACAAGCATACTAATAATCGGCACTACTACTAGTCTTAACACCATCAAACCGTCACTTTTCCCGGCACAAATAGCCGAAGATTATCAAACTATTCGGGCCAACTTAGGACTATCAAATGGAGAAGGAATCCCGAAAAAGCTGGTTATTGCAAGCCCGGGAATGCAAGATGGTAAAACCACCTTTGCCATTAACCTCGCAACGAGCCTGTCCAAATCGGGGAAAAAAGTTTTACTCATAGACGGCGACTTCAGAAAACCTGATATTGCACATCTGCTGAAACTCCCCAAGGAAATAAAAACCCTGCAGGACGTACTTTCAGGAGCTGAATTAGATAAGGCTATCTGCTCCGTACCGGCAGCAAATCTTGATGTACTGGCGTCGCGTTCAAATAACCCAACGGATGCTTACGAGCTGATAACATCACCGATGATGGCTCACCTTATAGATTCATTAAGTCACAACTATGACCACTTAATTATTGACACTCCTCCCATATTAGCCTTTCCGGATGCTTTAGTATGGGCCAAGACCGCAGGTGCCGTTATATTAACATGTTTTGCCGGCCATACCAAAGCCCAGGACCTCAAGGAAGCAAAAGACAGATTGCAGCAGACACAAGCTAAAATTCTCGGCACGGTTTTAGGCAACGTCCAGGCTGGCTTCGCCTACAATCGCCATGCCTACAAATATTACAATAAAAATAGCGGATCAAAGACAAACAATAGGATAATCCCTGCAGAACATCTCCTCGCCGACCAGAATAGTAAAAAATAATTGCAGCATCCCGATTCAATTTCTTCTTATATGCAGATTATCATCATTCCTAAAGATATAAATGCTGTAAACAGCAATGGCAAGCATCTGCTCCGATTTGCATTCTCCAGCGAACCTGTTGCCAGTGTTATCATCTATGGATTAAATAGATGCCTCTACATAAGAAATGGGCAACGTCCGCACTCGGATTACAACGGCAATTTTATATATGCTATCCCAGAAGAATGGCAAATAAAGCAACTCACTACCGCTGGAGAAATAATAACCTACACAGACAATATACCCATTTACCCAGGCTTTCAACGAATAACTAAATTAAACAGGTGGTCCACCTTTTCAAATGGACGATTTGTCACACAATTTAATAAAAGCCTTCTCGATAAAATACTGACCGAGACACAGGCAGATGTATTAGCTGTTAACGCCGAGCCCGAATTGCTCGCATATCATGAGAAGGTAATATTGACGACTCAGAACAAAATAGCAGGTATTCGACGATGTCACAGCGATTCTGCTGAATCCGCATCTTTCCCTGAGGACTGGCCCCATCATGTATTTCTCAAATCCGATGCTCTAAACCAAATCATAGATAGAGACGTCCTGCCTGTCTCTTTTGCGGCCTTTGCAGAAAGATGCCGCCGGTGCAATTTGACTTTGCATGCAATCAATGTGGCCGGGGTGGCACACGATTTAGAGACAGAAGAAGGACTATTAAATTTCTGCCGGACGGAGATTTCTAAAATCTGGAACTCAAATTTTACAGTACAAAACTCAAATACGGCAGCTCAAGATTCAAAAATAGTCGGCAAAGTGTTGTTGGGGAAAAATATCAAAATCGGTTCAAACGTTATTCTCGTTGGCCCTACTATAGTCGGTGATAACACCATAATTGAAGACGGAGCAGTAATAAATTCTTCGATTATTGGTCCGAATGTTACGGTGCCATCTAATCAATTTGTACAAAACAATGTCGTTGGAACATTCAATGGCGGAACGAAATTTTCGGCTCGCTCTGTAAGTTATAAATCACTTGATTTTGACGATCAACACCTTTCAAACGACAATTTTCGACATTGGTCAAGATTTTCTTACGTGAGAAGTCTTAAACGAATTGCCGATTGTACCGCTGCAATAATAGTTCTAATACTATTTGCTCCTATAACACCGTTTATCGCTCTGGCTATCAAACTTACCTCTCGCGGTGCGGTTCTTTTCAAGGATAGAAGACAAGGATTACATGGAAAAGGATTCTATTGCCTGAAATTTAGAAGCATGACCGTCGGGGCTGACAATATACAAGACAAGCTAAAAGCCGTCAGCCAGGTTGATGGACCACAATTCAAAATGAAAGATGACCCACGACTTACTGCTGTTGGCAGATTCTTGCGGGACACATGTATCGACGAAATACCTCAGTTTATTAACGTTCTGCTCGGCCAGATGAGTGTAGTTGGACCTCGACCTTCACCTAAATCCGAGAACACGTTATGCCCCTACTGGCGTG
The DNA here is from genome assembly GCA_964538525.1 of uncultured Pirellulales bacterium. Classification (GTDB taxonomy): domain Bacteria; phylum Planctomycetota; class Phycisphaerae; order Sedimentisphaerales; family Anaerobacaceae; genus CAZIED01. The sequence goes on from CAZIED010000072.1 coordinate 5,633, forward strand.
ATGCAAGGCTTTCAGTTCGGCCCGGCATCACAGGGCTTTGGCAAATCCAAAGAACCAGACAACCTTTGAAAGACTTCCAAGAATGGATTCACTATGACACAGAGTATGTTAAAAACCTGTCACTAAGACTGGATTTATGGATATGCTGGCAAACAACCAAAAAACTTCTCAAAGACTTTATCAACCAGTTCTAATTAATAAATGAGCATGAGAGGGAGGTCACACAAATGACAAACAGATATTTTAACTGGAAATTGGCGATTGTGCTGCTCATCAGCATTGCTGTCCTGGGGCTCACCGCTATCGGCCTGCGACGATGGCAGAGAAATCGCAATGCGCAATTTGCTTTAGACGCAGGTATTAAGGCATATAATCAACAACAATGGGAACAAGCGGCGCAGAATCTGGGTAGATTTCTCGCTACCAATCCTGACAATGTCCCCATACTGCTCAAATATGCCGATGCACAGAAAAAAATCAGACCCCTTAAATCCGATAATGTCCATCAGGCTATTAGCGCTTACCGAGCTGCTCTGAGAATAGAGCAAAGTAACTGCGAAGCTGCGACTTGTCTTGCGGAGATATATTTAGATGTGTGGGAAGCACCCGGTGAAGCCGAGTTCATCGCCAAAAAACAACTGGGTGACGATCCCAATTTACACAAAAATAAAGACCCGGAGCTTCGCAGGCTTTTGGCGCTGGCGTTAGCCACACAAGGAAAGTTCAACGAGGCATCAGCGGAACTAAAAACTATCCTGCAAGAATATCCGGGCCAGGTCTCCGCCTACGAAACATTAGGTCAGCTCACTGACCAAGAATCTGCTGAATACTGGTTTAACCAGGCTATAAAAAACAATCCGACATCGGCTTTGGCTCATATAAGCCGAGCAGGTTTTTATCTACTAAGAGAAGACAGAACCAAAGCCTTATCTGACCTGGAACAGGCTGAACAACTCGATCTATCTGATCCTAATGTCCAGTTACGTCTTGCTAAGGAATTCATCAATGCAAATATTTTAGAAAAGGGAGAAAAGCATCTGGCGGCTGTGCAAAAGACTATGCCCGCGAGCGAAAAGCTCTGGCAAACATGGGCGCAGTTGGCAATAAAAACACGGTCTCAAGAACGAATGGCTAATGTAGCTGAAGAAGGACTAAAAGAGCTTTCTTCTCAGCCCTGGGATTTTATGCCTCTTGCCGCCGAACTGTTCATTCGTGCTGGTCGGCTCGACCAAGCCAACGACTGCATTTCAAAACTACAGCAAAAAGATATTTATCCACAGGTCGTGACCTTTCTGGAAGGTCTGGTCGCTGAACAGAAAGAGCAATATTACAAAGCTATTAAGTGCTGGCAGCGCTCGATAGAGCTGGGCAATAAATTCCCGCAGATACGACTATTATCTCTGGAATCTCTGGCATCAACTTATTCCCGCTTAGGTGACACACAATCGGCACTGCGGCAGTTGCACACCATTGTTTCGGAAAATCCAAATCTCCTCGATGGACACCTGGCACTGGCCAGACTATCGGCTCAAACAGGAAACTGGCCCGAGACAGCAGAATATACTCAGAGAGCAATGCAACTTTCCCCGGGGAACCCTGAGGCGATTTTGCTGCATTTACAAGCTCGGATGCAACTGCTTACGACAGGCACGCCAGAGGAAAATGCCCAAAGCCAGCAAGATATAAAGAAGCAGTTGTCTGCGCTCGAAGAAGCCACCAAAGGCGCTCTCGAGGTCAAACTCGTGCAGCTTCAACTCGCAATACAGCAGCGTAATTTCGCCGACGCTGAGGCACTGGTAACTCAACTGAAAAAAGACCATCCCTCCCAAATAAGAGTTGCTATGGCCGAAGCCGACCTGCTCATCGCCCAAGAAAAAACGGATGAGGCAATATCAAATTTAAACGAAATAGTAAAGCAATTTCCCAGCGCTGCTGAGCCGGTAAGATTGCTTGCGCTTTTATTGAATCAGCAAAAAAATCGCGAAAAATGCGAAGCAACTATTAAAGATGCGTTAGAACGCATCCAGCAACCCGCTATTCATCGCGAATTAGGTCTGCTGCTTGCTGAGTTATATACGCAGTGGGGTCAGAGCGAGAAGGTCTATCCTCTGCTTAACGAGCTTGCCCAGAAACTCCCGAACGATATCTCTATCAAGCGCCGGCTTTTAGGATGCCAACAGGTTATCAAAGACCCTGAAAAAGCCCAGCGACTCGTCGATGACATCAAATCCCTCGAGGGCGAAGGCGGCTGGCAGTGGCGATATGAACAAGCAAGAGCATGGTTCGCAGCCGACGATTTTAAAAACCTTTATCCTCAAATCATTACACTTCTGCAGGAAAATCTGCTTAATAATCAAGATGACCAGGCCAGCCGAATGCTTCTGGCCGCAGCATACGTGCGTGCAGGTGAATTGCGGTTGGCAATTTCGACATATCGTGAGGCACTAAGTCGAGCGCCTAATGATATCCGAATAATAATCCCCACCGTCGCCGCACTCTACAAAGCAAAGGAATATGCCCAGGCTGATGAAATTCTGAATCGTTCTAACACGGAAGGACTTCATCATCCACAGCTTCAGAGACTTCAGCTACAAAGCCATCTAAGACGCGGCGAGTTTAGCCCGGCTTCAGATATCCTGCAAGACATCGTTAAAGACGACCCGAATGATAATGCTGCGCGCCTTTCTCTGGCGCTGCTCGAAATGCAGCAAAATAACTTTGCAGAAGCGGAACAATTACTGAGCACCTTAAAGGCACAAAGCCCCGGCTCGCTGTCGGTAGCATACGCACAAATCCAGCTTAACATACGCCGCAGCAAACCCGAAGAAGCAATCAGAGTTTCAAACGAGATAGTGAACGAGCTTGGCAATGCATCCGCCTATATTCTCCGTGCAAGAACATATACAATGCTCAATCAAGCCGACAAAGCACTGAGTGACCTTGAGCATGCTTCAACCGTGGAACCCAATAACGTTGAGGTTTGGCTTGCTAAAAGTGAATTTCATCAAACCACAGGTCAGATAGATTCAGCGCTTGCTGCTATTCAACGGGCATTATCACTTGCTCCCAATACTCTTTCAATACAAAAACGAGCCGTTTCATTATTCTTTGCCTATAACAATCCTGATAAATTCCAGCAGGGAAAAACACTTCTTGAGGAAGCTCTAAAATCAAATCCCGATGACATTGAGCTGCGGCTGTTCAAAGCACGTTCATTGCTTATCGAAGGAACCGCTGTTGCAATCGCAGATGCCCAGCGGAGACTTGAAAAGATAACGGAAGACCAGCCCGAAAATTTCCAGGCTTGGGCAATACTCGGTGAAATCGCTCTCTTGCAAGAACAATATGGAAAAGCTGTAGATGCCTCTTTGCGAGGCCTTGCTTATAAGCCCACCGACAAGATACTGCTTACTATTAAAGCCCGAGCCGAAGCTGCGACATTACCCATCCTGGCGATTCAGACGATGAAAACCCTGCGTGACCTTGACCCAAACGATATTAATACAATAATGCAGCTGGCAAATACATATATCGCTGCTAATCAAACTGAAAACGCTGTTAAGCTCCTTGAAAATCAGCTAAACGTTACTACTGATGCAAAGGTTCAGCGAAAACTAAGTATCGCTTACGCTGTAGCGCTATATCATAACGACAACAAATCAGCCGCTCAGGAAAAGTTCAGCTCCCTTCTGCAATCTGAACCAGATGACCCAAGTCCGCTATTGGCATTTGCCAGATTATTTATACAAGATAAACTCTGGAGCCGGTTAAACCAAAGTATTATTGAATGGTCTGGAAATCATCCACAGGACACGAATACCCTCATTAAGATTGCACAGGGATTGGCAACTTCTAATGATAACCAGGCACAGAAGATGGCCGAAGAATTGCTCGGCAAAATTCTGAATCTTGAACCAAATAATCTGCCGGCTATGAGCACGCTGGCTATGCTTTTACAAATGGACGGGCGTAACGATGAGTCGGCCAAAGTTTACCAGAAAATTCTGGAGCGAGCTCCAGACAATGTAATTGCATTGAACAATCTGGCCTGGATAATGTGCGAAGAGCAAGGTAAGCTGCAGGAATCGCTCGAGCTTACCCAGAAAGGCCTAAAGATAGCACCCCAATATGTTGATCTTATTGATACCCGCGGTGTCATATACTATCGCCTGGGCGAACATGATAAAGCCGTCCAGGATTTTACTACATGCCTGAAGCTTTATCCCAAAACGGCATCATCAAGTGTATCTTCACGGTTCCATTTAGCCAGAGCCTTCGCCAAGCTCGGACAACGCCAAGAAGCACTGCAGCACTTAAACCAGGCTCTCGATATGGACAGTAAAACTAAAAGTCTATCGGCAACGGATTTGACCGAAGCAAAGCTTTTGCTCGAAAAACTACAGAAACAAGGAGGTTAATATGTACGAATCACCAAATCCAGCAACCGGCAATTCTATCAACCCGTCTCTCCATGGGACGCCTTACGGCGGAGATGGGCTTTCTAAAGAGCATACGAGTCTCTCGACCCAGCTCTCCACGGGACGCCTTACGGCGGAGACGGGAATATCGCC
>CAZIED010000073.1:0-10197 GCA_964538525.1 uncultured Pirellulales bacterium
CCAAAGCCATCACGGGCATCTTACCCCTGCCAGCGAGTAGCAGCGCCTTTGGCTGGCGGATTTCTAATTTGGCTTATCGGGCTGGCCGGGGCAACATTAGCGTACCGTAAAGCCGAGAAACTGGTTCGGCAGTCTCGATATATACTGGCAGTTATCTTTATCGCTGTCAGTGTGATTGCAGTATGGTGGGCTCTCAGCGTAACTGCGGAAGTACCTGCAAAAGCAGCATTTATACCCAGTGATTTGCCTAATAGCCCAATAGGTGCAGCGAAAGGTATTTACCCTGGACGCGTGGTGTGGGTGCGCGACCCTGATGCGACAAGCTGGGATGGCGCAACTGGCAACTGGTGGGATGAAAATAATACCAGCCAAGACGTGGTTGATTATATGGTCTCCAGGTCTATCCAGACGCTGACCGGCCAATCGAGTGACAGGGATGCATGGGATATGCTTTTTAGACACTTCAACCAGACCAGTGGCTTGGGTGACATCGGCTACCAGAAAGGAGAAAAAATCGCCATCAAGATTAACATGAATCAGGACCGCACCGGCGGCACCTGGGGCAAAAACAGCGGTATGCCCAGCCCGCAGGTGATTTACTCGGTTCTTAACCAGCTTATAAATGTTGTTGGCGTGCCAGGTTCGGCCATCACTGTTTATGATGCCGCGCGGTATATTGGTGACCCAATTTATAACAAAGTCAGGGGCAATCCGGACCCGAATTTTCAGAGCATAACGTTTGTAGTAAGCCCAAACTTGGCACGCAGCGGACGCGTTGCAGCAACTTATGATACAAGTAATCCTCTTTATACGAAAGCAGGAACCGCATACCTGCCCCGATGCGTTACCGGTGCTAAGTATCTAATCAATATGGCATTGCTAAGAGCTCATACTCTGTTTGGCGTGACTGTATGTGCAAAGAATCACTTTGGCTCGGTGTATTTTCCATCCGGAGGCGGCTGGACGCCTGCTCCGTTGCACGGTTACGGTGGCCGAAGTATGCCTATGAATTCATATAACTGCCTGGTTGAGTTAAACGGGCACAAATCTCTGGCCGGAAAGACATTGCTGTATATGATTGATGGCCTGTATCCGGCAGAGCATAACGAAGCAAACTTGATTCGTTTCCTCTCGTTTGGAGACGACTGGGCCTCAAGCCTGTTATTGTCACAGGATCCAGTGGCAATTGACTCGGTTGCGCTGGATTTTTTGCGAAACGAGCAAAGGTGCACTAATGTGACCGGCAATCCGGACAACTACATGCACGAGATGGCATTGGCTGATAATCCTCCATCGGGTACTTTTTATGATCCGGAACGCGATGGGACGCGACTGGCGAGCATGGGCGTCCATGAGCACTGGAATAATCCTGTGAATAAGCAATATTCCCGAAATCTGGGAACCGGCAACGGTATCGAGCTGGTGACACCATCGATAACTGATCCAAATGGGCTTGTGGAGAATTCAACTTCCGGTAAAAGATATGATTTTGTTCGGCATGCTGTTAGTGATGCCAATATCGGGGATGAGATAGTAGTCAGCCCAGCAGTTTATTATGAGCATATCGATCTGGGCGGTAAGAACCTTACGGTGCGGTCGACAAATCCTAACGACCCCAACATTGTTGCTTCCACCGTTGTCCACGGCAGTAACCGAGCAGTAACTTTTTCCGGCGGTGAAGACGCAAACTGTGTGCTTGCCGGTCTTACGGTCACCGGGGCAAATAATGGCATTTATTGCTCTGGTGCATCTCCAACTATTATTAACTGTAGAATTGTGGGAAATAAAGGTGCTGGTATTAAGATGGGGATCCAGGGCGATCCAACCGTTATCAACTGTATCATTGCCGGCAATAGAGGAGCCGGTGTCGAGATGTGGGCGGCGCAGAGCGGACGGTTTATACCATACAATTACGCACGAATATACAACTGCACTATCGTCGAAAACTTTCGACAAGGTATTTGGGGCGGCAGGCCAACCATAACCAATTCTATTATATATAATAATGGACGTGGCAATAATTACGTACAGATAGATGGTCTCGAAGCTAAAGCGACCTTTAGTGACATTCAAGGCTCTTTGCCGGGCGAAGGTAATATTGACTCCGACCCGCAGTTTGTGATGCCGGGCTACTGGGATGAAAATGGTACTCCGACAGAGACAAGTGATGATTTCTGGGTGGATGGCGATTATCACCTGCGGCCGAACTCGCCGTGCATTAATACGGGTGATCCAGCCTTTATTGCTGATATTATTAAAACTGATTTTGACGGTGAGCCGAGAATAATTGCTGGCCGTGTGGATATCGGCTGTGATGAAGTGGCTGAAGAATAAGCTGGTTCCATTCTCGAATTGCAAGGTCTTAAATTTTTTCCTACCTAAGAACAATTTTAAGCCGTATAATTAATCCCGTTAGAGATTTTCGATTCTGGGTAATTTTTGCTTCTGAGTGAATAAATTCTCTAACGGGATAAATCTCACTATGAAACGAGCGGTTTATAGGATTATAGACGCCAATTTTAATCGTGGCCGTGAGGCGGCTCGCGTGATCGAAGAGTTCTGCAGATTTTATTTGAATTCTGCTGCGCTGACGGAACGAGCCAAACGGCTTCGACATGAGCTGTCTGCTGCTATCAATAAGCTGGATGCCGTGCAGCTACTGGGCGGTAGAGATACACTCACCGATGTCGGTGCCCCCAACCAGCGGTCAGGGATCGGGGGTCAGGGATCAGGTAAAGAATCATCTTCTACACTAACCCCTGACCCCTGGACCCTGTCCCCTACTTATGAGCGGACAGACCTTAAAAGTGTTTTTACAGCCGCCTGCAAACGTTTAACTGAAGCATTGCGGACTTTGACAGAAGTGACACAATCGCACAATAGGGATGTGGCCCAGACAATGGAAAGGCTGCGATTTGACGCTTATGCACTGGAAAAAGACATCGTTCTGTACAGCGAGCCGGCTGAAAAGTTCAAACGTGTCAAGCTCTACGTAGTAATCAGCAGCATCTTCCCTGCGGATGTTATTTGTTTGACTTATCGATGTGTGTCCGGCTCCGCCGACTGCATTCAACTGCGGGCTAAAGACATCAACGATGACAGCCTATTTGCTATGGCCGCCGAGTTTGTGCAAATATGTAAATCTGCAGGAGTGCTTAGCATAATAAACGACCGGGTTGATATTGCGGTAGCTGCCGGTGCCGACGGCGTACACCTCGGCCAAAATGACTTGCCTGTCGAGCAGGCCAAAAGGCTTGCAGTGTCCCCTTTGATTATCGGTAAAAGCACCCATTCACTCGATCAGTTACGCTCTGCTTGCGCGGCCTGCCCAACGTATGTAAGCCTTGGGCCCGTCTTTGCCACCGTTACAAAACCTCAAGCTTTGCCGGTCGGGCTGGACTACGTCAAAGCAGCGGCGGAGCAGCTCGAAAATACCGGCATCAGCAGTGTTGCTATCGGCGGTATAACGCAGGATAATGTGGAAAAGGTTTTGGAGGCGGGCGCAAAAGCGATTGCAGTTTGCTCTGTGGTAACCGAGGCTGGCAACCCTGCAGAAGTATGCCTGGAGCTAAAGGAGAAAATCACTGCTTTTAACAAAACACGGACTTGAGTCTTGAGTCTTGCGTCTTGGGTCTTGAGTATGTTTGATAAGGTAAGTAAAACCCTCGTGAAAGTTTTTGGCTCACGTAACGAGCGATTGTTAAAGAACATTTATAGGCCAATCGCCCAGCAGGCAGGCCGGTTTGAAGATGAAATAAAGAAGCTGGATGATGAGGCTTTGAAATCAAAAACTGCTGATTTCAAAGCCAGACTAAAAAATGGAGCCCGTCCTGAAGATATATTGCCGGAGGCTTTTGCCGTTGTTCGTGAGGCTGCCAGACGCAACGTCCAGATGCGTCATTTCGATGTGCAAATTATTGGCGGTGTCGTCCTCTACGAGGGTAAAATCGCTGAAATGGCTACGGGCGAGGGTAAAACTTTGGTAGCAACTCTGGCGGCATATCTTGTCCATCTGACCGGCAGAAGAGTCCATATAGTCACCGTCAACGATTACTTAGCCAAACGTGATGCAGAATGGATGGGACCAATCTATCGGGCTTTAGGATTGACCGTAGGTGCAATTCAGGCAGACATGGATACAGGTGGTGACGAACGGAAAAATCAATATGCCTGTGATGTGACTTATGGGACAAATAACGAGTTTGGCTTCGATTACCTTCGTGACAATATGAAGGTATCACTTGAGCACATGGTTCAGGGCCAGCTTCAGTACGCCATAGTTGACGAGGTTGATTCGATTCTGATCGATGAAGCCAGGACGCCTTTGATTATATCTGGTCCTGCTTTTGATGATGTCACCAGGTATAAAAAGGCCGACCAGGTAGCCAGAAAGCTGATTAGCCTTCAGAGTAATTTCGACCGCATCAACAAGCAAATTGATTCTGCCCAGCGAACTATCGCCAGCGCTCAGGGCGAGCTGGCCGAGGCAAAAAAGGATAAAGATAATAAACGGAATGAAAAAGCCCAGCAAGTGATTGAAAAGACACAGGTTGAGCTTGAGGCTGCTCAGGCAAGGCTTGCAGGTGCTACACAATATTACGAAGTTGAATACGACAAAAAGCAGGCGCATCTTACGCACGAAGGAGTGGGGGCGGCGCAGGAGGCAGCCGGTGTCGGGTCATTTTTCACAGGCTCAAATATTGAATGGCCTCATCTTTTGGAGCAGAGCCTGCGAGCACACGTGACATTTGAAAAAGAGCGAGACTACGTTGTTATGGACGGCAAGGTTATTATCGTTGATGAATTCACGGGCAGGCTTATGCACGGCAGGCAGTGGTCTGACGGTCTCCATCAGGGGGTCGAGGCAAAAGAGGGCGTCACCGTAAAGGAGGAGACTCAAACTCTTGCCACCATTACGCTTCAGAACTTCTTCAAACTCTATGACCAGATTGCAGGAATGACCGGTACCGCAGCAACCGAGGCTGAAGAGTTTATGAAGATATACAAGCTTGATTGTATTGTCATACCTACTAACGAGCCTTGCATCAGGCAAGACATGGACGATGTGATATATAAGACGATGCGTGAGAAGTTCAATGCAATAGTGGAAGAGATTAACGAGGTTAGTGCTGACGGACGACCGCTGCTTGTCGGCACAACGAGCGTGGAAAAAAATGAATCGTTATCAGCGGCTCTTACCAAAAAGTACGGTCTTGAGCACGAGGTTCTCAACGCCAAGCATCATGAAAGAGAGGCTGCTATCGTTGCCAAAGCCGGTCAGCAGCATAAAGGCCGGGATGGCCAATTGCGGGGCAATATAACAATCGCTACAAATATGGCAGGCAGAGGTACGGATATTAAGCTCGCTGCTGGTGTGCCTGAAATCGGCGGCCTGCATGTGCTCGGCACAGAAAGGCACGAGGCCAGAAGAATCGATAATCAGTTGCGGGGCCGATGCGGCAGGCAGGGTGACAAAGGCTCAAGCCGGTTCTTTTTGAGCTTCGATGACGACCTTATGAAATTTTTTGCCTCCGAGTTCACCGTCAAAGCGCTTACAAAAATAGGCTGGCAGGAAGGTGATCCGGTTTATCATCCCTGGATAACCAAAAACATCGCAAGAGCACAAAAGAAGGTTGAGGAAAGAAATTTCGAGATACGCAAAAGCCTTCTTGAATATGACGAGGTGATGGATTATCAGCGCAAGATTTTCTACTCTCGCAGACGCAAGATTTTGACAGGAAAAGGGCTAAAAAGCATCATCGAGGAGATGATTAATAATACCATCACTAATAGTTGTGACACCATCTTGAATGAGAGCTACCCTGTCAGGTGCATCATCGAATGGGCCAGAACGAGCTTCGGCGTTGATTTGAACCCGCCGGATATTGTCGATAGCAAGCCTGCAGAAATCGAGAATCTGATAAAAGAAAAGGCAAAGGATAACACAGCCAATGATATATCTCTTTCTATAGGTGAGTATTTGGAAAATGAAGATGACCCAAACACCTGGGATATTGCCGGTTTATCCAAGTGGGCGATGAGTGCCTTTCGAGTCAGTTTAAGCCCCGCCAAAATCAAAAGCCAGTCGCCGGAAGAGATACAGAAGCAGCTGGTTTCAGCCGCAGCCGAGCAAATCGACAAAAAAGATTGTTCACAGCTAAATGTATTTTTGAGAGAAGATTTTGCCGTTCGCATGCTTATCGAGTGGGCCAGAGCCAAATTCGATATAAAACTGGACATTGAGCAGATGATAAGTTTAAAACCATCACAAATTCGCCAGCTCCTTGTCGAACAGACCTCAGCAAAATACAAACAAAGAGAGATTGAATATCCGGTTGAATTTGCAATGAACATGGCCTTTGGGCCGGAAGGGCCAAATGTATATGGATTCGAGGCTCTGGCAGAGTGGGCGAACAAAAAATATAATGCCGGTTTTTCGGCTCAGCGAATACAGGACTCCAAACCTCGCGATCTGACAAAGCATCTGCTCGAATTAAGCAGAAGCTACAACGACGGCCAATTAGAGCAGGACATATCCGATAAGATTTCAAATTTGAAAATCCCGGAATTGGTCAATTGGGCCAACGAAAGATTCGAGACTTCTTTAACCGAAGGAGACCTTAGTGATGGACCACAGCTTAGGGACATGCTTACAGAGCTGGGCAGAGAGTTTTTACGCAAGGAGCTAAGTGAGATGGAGAAGTATGTCCTGCTTCAGGTCTATGACGGCACGTGGAAGGACCATCTTTATTCGATGGATCATCTAAAGGATAGCATCTGGACACGCTCATTCGCGGAAAAAGATCCCAAAGTCGAGTATAAGCGTGAAGGTTTCCGAATGTTCAACGAAATGCTCGATACTATTGAGAGCCGGGCCACGGATATTATCTTCAAGGTACATTTGGATGCCGGTGCAAGAGCCAGAACTGTTTGGCGTGTGAGTCAGACAGCCCATGACGAGGTGGGTCAGTTTGCGATGGCAGAGCGGCAGCGAGCCGCGGCCCAGGCACCGCAGGGAGAACAAAAAGTAAAACAGATTAAGTTAGAGCAGCCTAAGGTTGGCAGAAACGACCCTTGTCCTTGCGGCAGCGGTAAAAAGTACAAAAAATGCTGTGGAAAAAACGCATAAACAGAGCCGCAAAAGCCTGCCCTGAGCGTAGTCGAATGGGTGAGGGAGCGGTAAGACGATGGACGATGGACGATGGACGAGGGACGAAAGAAAAATGAGCGGCGACCGTAAGGGAGCGGTCCTTTAGGATCACCAAATAAAAAAGAAAACATCGGGCAATGTTCAGCTACCCGATGTTTTCAGGAGGGGAGAAAAATCATCAGTTTTTTATATCGTCAGCTGCCTTACTTCCCTTTAACAAACTCAATTCTTATTTTTTTCTATAGCTTGATACGTTATCGGTCTGTGGTGGTTCTGAATTATTTACTTTTAAGATAAAAATTTTTTGCCTTTTATATCTTAAAGTAATTTAGCATTAGCAATCGAATAAGCTCTCGTTGTAGATTGAGATGACGATGAATTATAACTTCTTTGTAATCAAGATTATATGATAATCAAATAGCTTTGAGTTTTTCATTCCTGTTCCGAGCGTAGTCGAGGGATTGGTTTTGCATTTTCAGTTTTACATTTTAAGCTATTTACTTTTGCCTGCCTTATCCACTTGAAGCGGAAGATATTACGAATGCCCTCACTGAAGGAGATTCCGAGGCGTTGAGTGCTGGTCTTAAATTCAGCTCGCTGCAAATCCTCGGTAGTCGGTGTCACTCGATATCTACTTAATACCGAGAGAAGCAGGCCGGCAAGTGCACCAAAAAATGAACTGATTTTTGTATAAATATTCATCTGTTTAGTGTTTCTATTCCTGTGCTAACATGTGTCACCAGTGACAGAGATATATGATTTATCTTTGCACAGCTAATCTCAAAGATGCAAATAACTCTTCGCCCGTTCTGCTTGTTATTTCAGATTTACCGAATAATTGGTGCCTTTCCAAAATCTCCGGCTTGTAATCATAATACCTTTGTACCGCTCCAACACCACCTTCGGCGGCACCTGCGGTTTTGTATTGGCCGTCTAAGAGCCAAGAGCTTATCTGGTCATCGTACTCAGCCGGATATATTAATGCTACCACGAACTTATCGTCACTATGTTTTGCCAGATGCACCTTGGCCCGGCAGGGCGGAGATGACTTAACTGCTAAATTAACGAGCTGTTTAAAATCATGCTTGGCGGTTTTCAGGTCAGCGGAATAAAAGAACATGCCCGCTTCAAGCTGAAAAGTCTCTGCTGGCACGCCTTTTAATTCGAGTTTACCGTCAGGATAAGCCTTGTGTATCTTATAGACTTTGCAGTGCTTGTACTTTTCGCTTTCCAGCAGCTCAGCTATTTCTTCCTCGGTAAAGCCCACGCCTGTATGGTCACCGAAATCAAAGATATATAAGCCCACGTATTTTTTACTATTTTGCAATTTTGGAAGTTTCATAAGGCGGTATTATACCAGCAAATTCCGGCAATTGCACATTTTTTTACACGAGAAAGAATACATAGTCATTACCTGTGATTTTACACTTTACAAGCCGGTGTTGTTAAGTAGAATCGAATAGTTAAAATTGGCAGATGAAACTACCGTGAAGTATGAATGTGAGATAACTTATGGCGAAAATAAAACTTTACGACACAACTCTTCGCGATGGTATGCAGGCTGAAGGTGTTACCTTTTCACTGGAAGACAAGCTCGCTATCGCCAGATGTCTGGATGAGTTTGGCCTGGATTACATTGAAGGCGGATATGCTGCTTCAAATCCAAAGGAGATGCAGTTTTTTGTCGAAGCTGCCAAAATAGGGCTGAAGAATTCGAAAATCACGGCATTCGGCAGCACCCGAAGGGCTGATTGCGACGTTTCGAATGACTTGTCACTGAATGCTATTCTTGGCTGTAAGACATCGGTTGCCACTGTAGTCGGCAAAACATGGGATTTGCACGTGAAAGAAGTGCTGGGCTGTTCTCTGGATGAGAACCTGAAAATATGTGCTGAGTCGGTAAAGTACCTAAAGGGGCATGGCCTGGAGACGATTTTTGATGCCGAGCATTTTTACGACGGCTTCAAAAATAATCCGGAATATGCAATGAAGGTACTAAATGCTGCTGCAGAGGCCGGCGCGGATATATTGGTGCTGTGTGAAACCAATGGCGGCTGGCTGCCGGACCAAGTGTACGAAATTACAAAGACCGTGTGTGAGCAGTTCGGTACTTTAATAGTCGGGATTCACACACATAATGACAGTGATTGTGCGACAGCCAACAGTCTGGCGGCGGTTCGGGCTGGTGCTCGGCACGTGCAGGGCACCATGAACGGCCTGGGGGAGCGATGCGGCAATGCAAATTTGTGCACGGTTATACCAAACCTTGCACTTAAGATGGGTTTTGAAGTCCTCAGCCCTGAGAAGATTAAGACTCTCACGGAGGTGTCCCGCTTTATTTTTGAGATAGGAAATCTGCCGCCGGTAATGAATATGCCGTATGTCGGCGAGAGCGCTTTTGCGCATAAGGCAGGACTCCATGTGGACGCTCTGCGCAAGAATAAACGAACATACGAGCACATTGCGCCGGAGCTTGTCGGTAACGAAAGGCGATTCCTCATATCCGAGCTGAGCGGGAAGAGCAATGTGCTGGCTGAGCTGGAAAAGGCAAAGATTACTCAGGATAAAAAATTAGCTGAAAAGATTCTCGCCCGCGTTCGGGAGCTGGAGAGCCAGGGCTATCAATTCGAGGCCGCCAACGCCAGTTTTGACCTGCTTATAAAAAAGGTTATGGGGACATATAAGCCAGCCTTTCAGCTTGTTAAATATCATATAACTGTGGAGCAAAGTCTTGAGGACAAAATGGTTTGCGAAGCAACGGTCAAGCTGATTCGGCCGGATGGTGTAACCGAGCATGTTGTAGCAGAGGGTGATGGCCCTGTAAATGCCCTTGATGCGGCTCTAAGAAAATCGCTCGAAAGATTTTATCCGAGCATTAAGGATATAAAGCTGATTGATTATAAGGTGCGGGTGGTTAATGCCGGAGCCGGAACTGCTGCCCGCGTACGGGTGGTCATTGAGTCGCGCGATAAAACTGAGGTATGGGGAACGGTCGGCTGCTCCGAGAATATCATCGAAGCCTCATGGCAAGCCCTCGTTGACAGCGT
>CAZIED010000074.1:0-10196 GCA_964538525.1 uncultured Pirellulales bacterium
CATCCGTAAGGTACATATCTCCTATATTAATGGCACTTTGCCCCGCGTTATAGATCTCTACCCAATCGTCATATTCACCCTGCGGGTCATTGATTGTGCTGCCATTGGATGCCATAAGCTCATTGATGACTAATGGGATTGTGCTTGTGCCCCCCGCTTCCACGGAATATAAAAGTAAAAACACTACGACAGCACAAACCTTTACAAACTTCAACATCCTCTATATCCTTGATTTAGATAGTTGATACTGATGAGTGCGGTTTATATGAAAAAAAACAAACGGCACAAATTCAATTTACTTATTTTAACAAATACGTGGTAGCCGAGTCAATGTTCTTAACATCCGGTTATAAAGCTCAGGTAAAAGCTGCTGCCACATTATCAATCAAAAATCATTGCGGAACATGAGGAAACCGATTATAAAATCATTAAATTTGAATGAATGGACTTACCAGCAGGAGATTTTTTATGAGCAGGTTTTGTAGCGTTTTCATCTGTCTAATCATACCTTTTGTATTCTCTCAAACCCAAGCCATATCCCAAACTCTCGAAAGCCCGGAAGCAGCCGTCAAATATAAATGGAAATTGGAAGATATTTATGCATCCGATCAAATTTGGGAAGAAACCAAGAAAAAGCTGGTTACCCAGTTCGATAAAATTCTCCAATACAAAGAGAAATTAGCAAATTCGGCTCCCGAATTGCTGGCCTGTTTAGAGCTTAACAGCCAAATCTCCAAGGAATTAAATCGCCTGCAAAGCTACGCAAGCATGAAATCGGATGAAGATACACGCAGCTCAAAGTATCTTGCAATGAAGCAGGAGCTGCAGCAGCTTATCACCGACTACAATTCAAAAGCCTCATTTATTGAGCCTGAAATTGCCGGCATGGACAAACAAAAAATCGATGATTTTCTTGCAGAGCAGCCCAGCTTAAAAATCTTTAAGATGTATTTATACGACATACAACGCAGAAAAGCCCACAAACTATCAGAAAAAGAAGAAAAAATACTGGCAGAAGCCGACATGTTAGCTGATGGTCCATCTTCAATATATTCTGTCTTCAGCAATGCGGAGCTTCCTTTTCCTGAGATAAAACTGAGTGATGGCACCATCGTCAGGTTAAACCAGGCAGGTTTCGCCCGTTATCGAGCCTTGCCGGAACGAAAAGACCGGGAAGCTGTTTTTCAGACATTCTGGAACATGTTTAGCAGCTTCAAACAGACCTTTGGAGTTCAGCTCTATTCTCATGTCAAGAAGGATATTTTTTATGCCCGCGCACGACGCTACGGCTCTTCGCTTGAAAGTGCACTGGATGAGGATAATATTCCAACCGAGGTGTATTCGACACTCATCAAGAACGTTAACGATAACCTTGATTTATTCCACCGGTACCTAAATCTGAAAAAAAGAATGTTGGGGGTCGATACACTAAAGTATTCAGATGTATATGCCCCTGTGGTTAAAGGTGTCGATCTTAAATATACATTTGAAGAAGCCAAAGAGCTTATATTGGACGCGGCGAAACCGTTGGGTGAGGATTATGACCGTGTGGTTAAGGAAGCCTTTGATAATCGGTGGATAGATGTCTATCCGACTCCCGGCAAGCGCATGGGGGCTTATTCCAACGGCAGTGCCTACGATGTACACCCATACATACTCTTAAATTTCAACGGCCAATACGATGATGTCAGCACAATAGCTCACGAGTTAGGCCATACTATGCACAGTTACTACTCCAATAAAAACCAGCCGTACCCGACAGCCGATTATTCAACTTTTGTTGCTGAAGTCGCTTCCACATTCAACGAAGCTCTGTTGATTCAAAAGATGCTGAAAGAAATCAACGATAAAGACACGAGACTATCGTTATTGATGAATTATTTAGATGGAATAAAAAATACAGTCTTCAGACAAACTCAATTTGCCGAATTTGAGCTGCGAATACATGAAAAGGCCGAGCGGGGTGAGCCGCTGACAGGCGATATCTTAAGCCAGCTATATGGTGACATCCTCAAAAAATACTACGGCCATGATAAAGGTATCTGCCATATCGACGATTTGTACACAGTTGAATGGGCATACGTCCCACACTTTTATTACAACTTCTATGTATATCAATATGCAACTTCGTTCACCGCTTCTACAGCCTTATCTGAGAAAGTCTTAAATAAGGAACAAGGTGCTGTTGAAAAATACATTAAATTTTTATCAGCCGGCGGCTCCGATTATCCAATTAATATCTTAAAAGAAGCAGGCGTGGATATGACCCGTCCCGAGCCGTTCCAAAAAACCATCGCGGTGATGAACCGAACTATGGACGAAATCGAGACGATTTTGGAAAAAGGTAAAAAACAATAAGCAAACGTCGCTACAGCAGAGACGGCTAAACCAATTGCGTGACTACACCGGCAGTGGTAAGCCTCTTGATTGCCCTGTCTTTTTCATAGGCCTGAATGCGGCTGCGCCGGACGGCCTGTATAAGAGTAGCTATAGTCTTGTCGTAAGTGACTCTGTCCACTCTATATGGAGTTCCATCTTTACCACCGTGAGCAAACGAATACCGAGCCGGGTCTTCATACGAAGGCATGGCTCCATAAATCACCTCTGCAACTAAAGCAAGCGCTCTAACCGTCTTTGGCCCGACTCCTTCGATAGCCAGCAGCTTCTCATAATTTCCCGGCTGGGCATCACAAAGCTTACGGAGTATCTTTTCCAAATACCTGCTTCGTGAAAAATCCTCATGGACTACCGGATGGTATTTAAACTCGGTGTCTTCTAACTTTAAAAATGTAAGTTGCTCGCCATGTAACTTCAAACGAACCATTCTGCTCATATTAGATGAGTGTTTCCGGATAATTTCGATATCTTTCATCAATGAATGATACCCCGACGAAACAAATTCAACGCTCAGATTCCGAGCGCTTTCGCTGTTACGCGCAGTAAGATTCAACGACGGCTGTGGCTGGGCCTGCGTGACTATTCCTGTATGAGGCTCACAGACAAGGTCCTTGACATTTTCGGAAAACCAATGATACCGTCGGGCAGAGACATTGATTGCATTCATTCCCTGCTGGACGACCGCCCAACTGCCATTTCTTGAAAAGAAAAAGCTGTGGTGATAAATCTGGTAGCCATCCTGAATAAGAGAGTTATCCACCTTGGCGCTCATCCGTGAGTTATAAACAAGATTGCCGGCATATTGGACAGGCATACTCAGTTTATCCGCCCAGGCTGTAATTTCATCGGGCGTTTTCCGAGAGGTTTTGCCTTTGCCGCCACATATAAAGATACCCAAGTCCTGTTCACAACCCCGGATCGCCTCTTTTAAAGCGGCAGTTAATATTGTGGTAAGACCGGAGGCATTCCAGTCAAACGCCAGCACCGTACCTAACGACTGGAACCAAACGGGGTCAGCGATTCTGCGGATGAATTCATCCGGCCCAAACTCAGCCACCAGCATACTGGTTATCTCCCGGCCAAGCTTGACCATCCTCGCAAATAACCATTTAGGGCAAGTGCCTGTATCCAAAGTAAATGTTGCGATTCCCCTTTGCATAAATCGAGTCTATCCTCTAAATGAAATCCAGTCAACATCAACCCGCAGCAAACACCGGAATGTCGATGAGACATCCAAAATATTTTCGTAAAATTATTGCAAATAATCGTAAGGTAAATACAATACGGGTCTATGTAAATTTTAATAAGATACTAACTATATTTTTTGCTTGAATCGATATGCTCCTGACTCAAATATTACACTCGACGTGTGTTAAAGTCCCCCTGGCGGGCAAAGACAAAAACTCTGCGATAACTGAATTGGTGGATTTACTTAACGCTAATAAGCTGCTGCTTGATAGAAACGCCACCCTGGAGGCAGTTCTTATACGTGAACAGACCCGCAGCACCGGAATCGGTTCCGGCATCGCCATCCCCCATGGCAAATGCAAAGCAGTAAAAGAGATGGTCATGGCGATTGGAATTACAAGCGAGCCGATCGACTTCGACAGCATTGATGGCAAACCGATAAGAATCGTAATCTTGTTAGTGTCACCCGCGGACCAGTCCGGTCCACATATTCAGGCTCTTGCCAAAATAAGCAGACTAATGCTTGACGAGCAATTTAAACAATCACTTGAAAACGCAAACTCCGCCGCAGAGCTTTACGAGCTTTTCAACAATAAAGAGAATAAACAAATAAAAAGTGGTTCTTTTTAACCGGCCAGCTAACACCCACTTATTTCGTTATTCCTTTTCCCGTACAAAGGAGTTTCCCCACAGAACCAGCCGTAGCTCGTATGGATTGGTCATGTCGGGGTGCCGGGGCAAAATCCGTACATCCAAGCCATGTTGACCTGTTCTTTTGCAAAGCATTGAGCCGGTAAACCAGCATTCGCCTCCTTGTTTACAGGTCTGGTTAAAATCCATTTTCACCGCTGAACCATCATTAATTTTTCCTTCAGCATCAACAGGGCCATGGTAAAGCTCAACAGAAACATCAGATGGATTTATTCTGCCAAGCTCAACCAACACACTAACCCGTAATTGCGAGCCGACCCTGAGCTGCGGCTTTTTGGTATTTAGCTGATTATATCCATCACCGTTTTTGACTTCCATTACGACATCCTTGACCCTAAGCCCAGGCCAAGATCTTCTTATATCAGCCTTCCAGCCTGCAAAGACCCTTGCTCTGGCACAAGCTGCTGCCGTTAAGTATTCCCATTTGACCGCAGCCGGGTTATAAAATCTTCGCATGTACTGCGCAACCATTCTGTGCGTATTGAATCGAGGTGCAATCCATTTTATGGAATTCTTTACCCTGCGTATCCAGGCACGCGGCAAATTGTCAGCCGAGCGGGTATAAAACAAAGGAATAACCTCATTTTCCAGCACATTATAAAGCGACTGCGCATCCAGCTGGTCCTGATAATCTACATTATCAAAATCTTGATCGGCTCCAATAAGCCATCCGCCATCGGGCGTATAACCTTCACACCACCATCCATCCAAAGTACTCATATTTAACACGCCGTTTATTGCGGCCTTCATACCGCTGGTTCCGCTGGCTTCCATAGGTCTTCGTGGATTGTTAAGCCAGACATCAACGCCGCCAACCAAAATTCTTGCCACGTCTATATCATAGTCCTCGAGGAACACTACGTGACGCCTGACATCACGACGTGCTGCAAAATGAATGATTTGTCTCATCAGGTCTTTGCCCTCCGCGTCTTTTGGATGAGCCTTGCCTGCGAAGATAATCTGAATAGGTCTCTGGGAATCAGTAAGCAGCTTTACCAGACGCTCCTGGTCATGAAGCAGAAGATTAGCCCTTTTATAACCCACAAACCTCCTGGCAAAACCAATCGTAAGCACTTCAGGATCGAGCACCTCCTCTGCCTGGTTCAATTCGGAATGGTAGGTACCTCGCTTTTGTAACTGATTCTTCAGCCAGTCGCGGGTAAAAACAATCATCTGCTCCTTACATCGCTGATGTGTGCGCCAGAATTGTTCATCCGGAATTTCATCGACATTATTCCAAACCGAATTATTAAAAGCCCCATCAGCCCAATTCGGGCCAAGATATTTCTCATACAGAGAGCTCATCTCATCAGCCAGCCAGCTTTTTATGTGCACACCATTGGTGATTGATATGATGGGCACTTCTTTAACCGGAACACCGACCCAGAGGCCCGACCACACATGTCGCGAGAACTGGCCATGTAATTGACTCACACCATTTAAATAGCCGCTCAGCTTTATAGCCAAGACCGGCATTTTAAATGGCTCACGATCATCATCAGGAAGCACCCTGCCCAGGGCTAAAAACTGGTTTCGATTTATCCCGAGATGTGGAAAGTAACTGCCAAAATATTTATCCATCAGCTCTACCGGGAACTCGTCCAGGCCGGCTTTGACAAGCGTGTGCATTGAGAATACATTGCTCGAGCTTGTGGCCTCCAGGGCCTCATCAAAAGTCATATTCTTGGCGTTTCGCAATTGCCGGAGACGTTCCAGCGCCATAAAAGCAGCGTGCCCCTCATTCATGTGGCAGACAGCAGGCGTAATATCCATAGCTGTCAGGGCTTTTAAGCCGCCGATACCCAGCATGATTTCCTGCCGAATTCGCAGCTCAGTGTCACCACCATAAAGAGTGGCAGTTATCAGCCGATCAGCCGACGAGTTGGCCGGTATGTTCGTATCCAGCAAATACAATGGTACCCGCCCAACAGAGAGGCGCCATATTTGAGCCGAAACACATCTACCCGGATATTCGACGCTGATAGTCAATGGACGACCGCTCTCTTTGCACACCGGCTCTATCGGCATATTATAAAAATCATTCTCTACATACATTTCAAGCTGACGACCGTCCATGTCCAGAGACTGATGGAAATATCCCCTTTGATAGAGAAGACCGACACCAATTAACGGAATACCTAAATCTGAAGCACTTTTCAAATGGTCCCCAGCAAGAATTCCCAATCCACCTGCATAAATTGGCAGGCACTCGTGGACTCCAAACTCAGCGCTAAAATACGCGATAATCGGCTTGGTTGATTTTGAACATACCTTATCAAACCACGTTGCCCCATTAATGTATGAGTTCAGCTTCTCAACAGCCCGGTGCAATTCACGTAAGAAACCCTCATTTTCAGCCAATGCTTCCAATCGAGCCTGTGAAACAGTGCCTAAAAGCGAGATCGGATTATGACCACAAGCCGTCCACAAATTACTGTCTATGCGTTTGAACAGCTCTGTGAACTCAGGATTCCAGGACCAAAAAATATTCTTGGCGATGGTCTCAAGGTCTTTCAAAGAATCTGGTAGCGCTGGCAATACGGTGAAGCTTCGCACAATCTGCATCGTTTAACTTCCTACAACCTAAGTCCTTTAATACAGAACATTAACGATTAAATAACAACCTATTATCAACACTTATTTAATCGGCAAATCTTCTGTTTTGCTTAACAGTAAAAACCTCAAACTTACCGTTTCATATTGTCATACCCGCGAAGGCGGGTATCCATTTACCATATCGGAGCAGTGGATTCCCGCTTGCGCGGGAATGACATCCATCGTTATCCAATTGCTGAATAAACACTTATGAATATTTCTCATAAAAATCGGTCAGCTTGAGTAAAAAACAAAAGCAAGGAATAGATATGCGTATTTGGTTCGTCCGATATTAAAAGACTTCTTTGAAGTAAAATTGATGAAAATAAAAAGGCCTGCGCAAAACAGGCCTTTTATTCATTGCCAAGCCTATCTCCACAGGTGCCGAAAGAAAGGATTTTGAAAAGAACCCATTATATCTAGGTGGGTAATCGTTGCTTGCGTCCGAAAGTCCTATCGTGTAGGCGTTTCCGAACCGTCAAGACCTGATTTCCCTTAGTAAGGGTATCGGTTCTTTCAAACTTACAACTTTCTTTACGCACATCGCAGGGTTAGGCCCGCAATATACCTAATGATTTATATAAAATCTTAAACCTAAAGTCAAGATAAATATCGGCAATTCCAAATGATTAGCCGAAAACCTCTTCGCTTCTGCCGCCATTTAGCGTTTTTAGCACATCCGTCAGAAGCGATGCCTACCTTCTCTATCGCCGCCACTTCCACCACCACGACGGCTGTCCCGGGGACCACCTTCGCTTCGGGGATGGGCTTCACTAACCTTTATTGCCTGACCCATTAATTCTTTGCCGTTCATTGCATCGATAGCAGCCTGGGCCTCCTGCTTTGAAGGCATCTCCACAAAACCAAATCCCCTCGATTCGCCACTAAATTTATCCTTTATAATATTTACAGATTCGACCTGGCCAAAAGCCTCAAAAGCCTTCCGCAGGCCATCATCAGTGGCTTCATTCGACAAATTTCCTACATAGATATTCACTTTTGTTTCCTTTTCTAATCTAACCTAAAATTTACACTTACACCCGTTTCGTTCCCAAAACGGCACGGTTTTCCACACTATCACATACATTTCTTATGATGTCAAAGAAATTTTTTCGCCTATACCATTTATTATTCTCAAGAGATGCGGTTTACCTATCTATAAACAAGCATCATATCGTCCGCAGCTCCGATGCAACAGCATTAGCAAGGCTACCCACAATATCAGCCTGGAAACTATCAACAGTCTCATGAGTTAGGGTGCCATCCTGATCTCTGAACCGAAGGGAAAGTGTCACGCTTTTACGGCTGGGTGAAATCCCCTTGCCACGATATATCTCAACAAACCGAATATCTTCAAGCTCATCCGGTGCTTTGCTTCGAATCGCCTCAACAATATCAGCCCAGCAGACAGGCTCATCAACAATAATCGAAAGGTCTCGCTGTATTGCCGGGAATCTGGGAATCGGCTTAAGTCTTTTCGGGCCGGCCTGCAAAGCCATAAGCTGTTCAAAGTCCAGCTCCGCACCACCAGGAATCAAATCTTTGAAGTCGAACACCTGCCTTACCGCCTGTGAAAAAATCCCCATTACACCGACTGCCTCACGATTCACTATAATTTCAGCTCCGACCTCTGCCCATGCCAAATCCGCAGGAGTAAATTCAATTTCCATATCCCTGCCTATCCCCTTCATCAGAGCTTCAATCACACCTCGCAGCTCCCTAAATTCACCATCACATACCAGAGCCAATTTGGCCTTTTCGACAGGCAGAGCGTCCTCTTGACCGCTTGGTACAAAGGTATCCGCAATCTCAAATATCCTGCATGGCCGATTCTTGGCGTTAACATTTGTTTTTAAAACAGACAACAATGAACCCAAAAGGGTTTGGCGAAGCAGATTTGCGCTTTTTCTGGTCTCGTCTTTCACGCTCAGATGTTGTTTAACGTCACTATCTGTAAAAAGCTCAGCGATTGAGCCGTCAATGAAACTTATATTAATTGTTTCATAAAAACCACAGCCATTAAGGTAGCCACTTATCAATTGAGCCAGTTTCTGATGTGCATCAACAGGCACAGCCTCGATCTGGATTTTCCGCTGCGTCGGTATTTTATTATAGCCATGCACACGTATGACCTCTTCAATCAAGTCAACCTCGCGATAAACGTCACTACGCCTGGAAGGCACCGAGCAAACGACCAAATCATCCTTAATCTGCGGCTTGAAACTCAAGGCTGAAAGAATTCTCAATATCTCTTCGGTCGGCACTTTGATGCCCAGCAGCATTTTCAAACGCGAAAGCCTCATTGTCACCTGCTCTTGTACCGGCCTACGAGGATAAATATCGACCACGCCCCTTGCGACCCGACCGCCTGCTACCTGCGTGATCAATTGTGCAGTACGTTTTGAAGCCCGGTCCACCGTTTCAATATCCACAATCCGCTCAAATCGAAAAGCCGCCTCTGAAGGCAGAACAAGCTTGCGGGATGTTCTGCGGACACTCACAGGACTAAAATGCGCATCCTCCAGGAGAATTGTCGCCGTCGCATCACTGACCTCGGTATCCAGGCCTCCCATAACCCCAGCGATAGCCACAGGCCTTTTCGCATCGGCAATAATC
Organism: uncultured Pirellulales bacterium; assembly: GCA_964538525.1. Taxonomy (GTDB): domain Bacteria; phylum Planctomycetota; class Phycisphaerae; order Sedimentisphaerales; family Anaerobacaceae; genus CAZIED01. The sequence continues at coordinate 9,508 of CAZIED010000074.1, forward strand.
AGCATATCAGCATCAAGCTCACACATAGTGCCATCAATACTGACAATACGTTCGCCGGCAAGCGCTTTCCTGACAATTATTTTGCCCTCGTTAATCTTGGCATAATCAAAGGCATGTGGCGGCTGGCCCGTCTCCATCATCGCATAGTTGGTGGCATCGACAACATTGTTAATGCTGCGAAGTCCGACAGCTTCAAGCCGGATTTTTAACCAATCGGGCGACGGTCCAATCTTGACCTTATCAATGACACGAGCGGTATATCGGCCGCACAAATCCGGCTCAATAATCTCAACAGATGCAAACTCCGTGACATCTTTTTCCGACTCATCAAGCACAACCTTAGGTATTTTTAATTCTTTGCCGGTCGCGGCAGCCAATTCGCGGGCAATGCCGATGTAGCTTAAGCAATCTCCGCGGTTACTGGTCACCTCAACCTCTATTACCGCATCGTCGCCGATATAATCTATTCCTTCAAAGGGCAATCCCACATCGCTCAAAACCTCGGCGATTTGCTCTGCGGAAAGACCGGTTTCTATGTAATCATTCAGCCAGCTTACCAAAATTTTCATAATTAAAGCACCACAAAAAGACAAACATTAACTCACAAAGAATATTCAAATTGTCCTGTAGAAAAGACCGGATGTCATTTCGACCGGAGCCCCCGTGTCTTCTGTCGAAGACAGAAACGG
>CAZIED010000075.1:0-10177 GCA_964538525.1 uncultured Pirellulales bacterium
CGCTGTACCATTTCAAGATCGACGTGCACCTCACCAGTTGCTTTGAAGCGTGAGAAGCGTTGCCTGAATGCCTCCACTTCTTGTGGCGATAGAAAATCACCGAACCAGCGCCCGATCACCTGGTCGCGCGAGTATCCCAGCAGATCGAGCCACGCCTGGTTGACGTCAATAAAGCATCCTTCCGCATCTAACGACTGATATCCCAGCGGCGCTTGTTCGTAGAGACGCCGGAAACGCTCCTCGCTCTCCCACAGTGCCTCCTCGGCCTTCTTGCGTTCCGTGATGTCTTCTACTATCTCAACGAATCCAGTCACCGTGCCATCCGGCCCAATAGCCGGAAAGGCATGGAGGCGGACCGGAACACGGCTGCCGTCGTCACGGACCCCCTCGGTCTCAGCTTCCTCAGGCCGGCCTGTTTTCATCGCTTTTGTTCCAGGGCAATGAGAACATACAGACGTTCGCTTTTCAAATTCCTGGAAACATTGCTTACCAACAAGCTCACACACAGGTTTATGGAAATATCTGCCCATGGCATTATTTGTCATAGTAATCTTATAGTCGATATCTACCTGTGCAATCCCAATGTGGGCGTTTTCCATTATTGACCAATACAAATCTTTAAGCCCTTCCAGGGTCTTATTAGCAACGGTTTTGTGATGATTGACATGCTCCAATTGTGCCTTACGAGCGTGCGATTTGCCCCCCTTTTCAACCGGCTTTTCGCTGATTGGCCTCGAATCCCGCATCGTTCCATCTCCCGCAGGCTATCTATCCCACCCAATACGTCTCTATAAACAAGAAATGCCGGACATATACACCGCTGCAATTACATCTCTCTTGTATGTATATCTTATTAAAAGAGTTTAGTTTAAAAAGTCAATCCCATTTTACAGAAAGATTTAAGAAAAATCCCCCATCCAAAACCCCCCAAAATAACGGTGGTTTTAAGATTGTACCTTTGCCTCATGCCGCCGAGGTCGGAACGACACAAAGAAATCTCAGAACCGAATCTCCTGTATTTTTGAATTGGTGCTCCTTATTGCCCGGCACATATATCACGTACTCGGCGCCAAATCTGTGCTGCCGGCCTTCATAAACAAATACGCCCCGGCCCTGCAGCACAAAGACCTCGTGCTCGTGCGGATGAATGTGCAGCGGTGTAAAACCGCCGGGCTTTAATTCAAACAGCCTCATCGCAAAATTCTCCGCACCATCTGCCTTGGAAATAAGCCATCTTATGGTGACATCTTTTGCTCCATCCGCCTCGACTGGTAATCTGCTTATATCGCCGCATTTTTCTACCTTCATTTTCAATCCCTTCTTGCACGTTTAACCGAGTTTTTTTGCCAGAATTTCGGAGACTACCTTCGGGTTAGCTCGGCCTTTTGTTCTCTGCATTACCTGGCCGAGTAAAAAGCCCCGCGCTTTTTCACACTTTTTACCGGCGATTCTGACATCGTTAACCGCTTGTGGATTTTCCGCCAAGATTTTATCCACAATTGCCTCAAGCTCACCTGCATCGCTTTTCTGAATCAGGTTGAGCTTTTCAGCCAGCACGTCCGGCTTATCGCTGGTTTTTGCCATTTCCTGCATAATCGTATTTGCCGCAGTGGCACTGACGGTGCCGGCATCGGCCATCTTCGCTAATGCCGCTACGTTCTCGGCTGTCAGACCCAATTCGCTAAGGCCGCAGCCTGCCTCGTTGGCTAAAGCCAATCCGACCTGCGTAATCAGGTTGCACACTCGCTTCGGCTCACCGCCTGCGGCAACTGCTGCCTTGAAAAATTCAGCCGTCGTGCGCTCGGCAGTTAAAACGCCGGCATCGTAATCACTTAACCCGAACTCTCGCACATAACGCATCTGCTTTGCCAAAGGAAGCTCACACAGCCGAGCCTTGATGCTCTCAAGCCAGCTTTTTGTTATCTCCACCGGCACAAGGTCAGGCTCAGGAAAATACCTGTAATCGTGCGCTTCCTCTTTTTCTCTTTGCAGATAAGTCACCTCTTTTACATCATCCCATCCGCGGGTTGATTTAGTCCCGCTCTCCATCACCCGGCCGGTTTCCACAAACTCATCTAACTGTCGTGCTATCTCATAATCCACGCTTTTTTCAAGCGCGCGGAAGCTATTGAGGTTTTTGATTTCGACTATGGGTGTCTTGTAGTCGGCGCCATTTTTGGTGACAACCAAATTGACATTCGGCTCAAAACGAATATGACCTTTCTGCATATCTGCCTCGGAAACGCCGAGGTATCTTACCATGCGTTGCAGCTCCACCGCCAGTGCCCGCACCTCGGCGGCGCTATTCAGATCCGGCTCGGTGACAATCTCCAATAAAGGCGTCCCGGCTCTATTCAGGTCCACCTGTGAAAAATCCCCGGCTGTATGCAAATTTTTGCCGGCATCCTCTTCCAGATGTGCCCTTATTATCTTAATCTTTTTGGTTTGGCTTGCCCCTGCGTCTCCCGACGCAAGTCGGGGCAGCGGGCCGGAATCGAGAAGTATTTCTATATAGCCGTTCGAGCTGAGCGGCAAATCATACTGACTTATCTGATAATTCTTCGGCAAATCAGGATAATAATAACTTTTTCTGTCCCACTTGGTAAAAGAAGCTACTCGGCAATTAAGAGCCATGCCTACAAGAACCGCGTATTCAATCGCCTGCTTATTCATTACCGGCAGAACACCCGGCATACCAAGACAGACAGGACATACCCTGCTGTTGGGGACCTGGCCGAACTGGACCGCGCAGCTACAGAACATCTTGCTGCTGGTGCAGAGCTGAACGTGAATCTCTAAACCGACAATGACTTTATATTGTAGCTGACTCATCTATCACGTCTCGTGCAAATCCTAAATTCGAAATCCTAAATTCTAAACAATATCAAAACTTGTCTGACGACAGTCAAGATTCTAATATCAAATGTTCAAAACGTTTTGGATTTTGAATTTAGGTCATTTGAATTTGTTTAGGATTTAGAATTTAGGATTTCCAACTCACCTGTTTCGTGCTTTTTTCCTTGTTACTTGATAATTGGTGGTTTTTTCTTGTGCCATTCTGTTTGAGCTTCGTACATTCCGGCGATGCGCAATAATTTATCCTCTGCAAAGGCTGGTGCAAGTATCTGCAAACCTATCGGTAATCCACCATTATCGAAGCCACATGGGACACTAATACCAGGGATGCCGGCCAAATTGACGGCTATCGTATAAATATCGGAAAGATACATCGTCAGCGGGTCATCGACCTTTTCGCCGATTTTAAAAGCCGGCGTCGGCGAAACCGGCATTAAAATGGCCTCGCACCCTTGAAAAGCCTTGTCGAAATCACCACGAATTAAGTTTCTTACCTTAAGCGCCTTTAAATAGTATGCATCGTAATAACCGCTCGAAAGCGCGTAAGTGCCAAGCATTATTCTTCTTTTAACCTCCTTGCCGAATGCCTCTGCACGCGACTTGGTATAGACTTCAATATAATCTTTTGCATTCTCCGTCCGATAGCCGTAGTGCACGCCGTCATACCGAGCAAGGTTGCTCGACGCCTCGGCTGTAGCTATTACATAATACGCAGCGATCGCATAATCCAGATGCGGCATATCGACTTCTATGATTTCGGCTCCGAGACTTCGGTAAACTTCTGTCGCCTCGGCCAAGGTCTTTTGCACCTGCTCGTCGGCGCCAGAATTGAACTGCGGAACAATTGCTATCTTAAGATTCCCTACAGGCTCATCGAGTCTCTGGAGATAATCGCCGACCGGAGCAATCTTTTCATTGACACTTGTGCTGTCGGCTGGGTCGTGGCCTGCTACGACACTCAACATCAGTGCGGAATCAGCGACGGTGCTGGTTATAGGCCCAATCTGGTCCAGGCTCGAGCCGTACGCAACAAGCCCGAACCGCGACACCCTGCCATAAGTCGGCTTTAGTCCCACAACACCGCAAAAGCTGGCCGGCTGGCGTATTGAGCCACCCGTGTCGGAGCCAAGTGCAGCAAAACATAATCCGGCCGCGACAGCGGCTGCGGAACCACCACTGCTGCCGCCAGGCACCCGTGTAGTGTCCCAGGGATTGACGGTCCGTTTCAGGCCGGAATTTTCAGTGCTCGAACCCATGGCAAACTCATCCATGTTTGTCTTGCCAACTATTACCGCATCGGCTGCAAGCAATTTCTCGACAACCGTCGCATTATAAGGTGCATGGAAACTTTCCAATATCCTTGAAGCACAGGTGGTAGCCCCAAAGGTAGTGCACATATTGTCTTTTATAGCGACCGGCACACCTGCAAGCAGCCCAACCGGCTTACCTTCAGCAATTTTTTCGTCAACTTCCTGGGCCTTAGCCAATGCCTGCTCTTCGAAAGTGCTTATATAAGCGCCGATAATCGGCTCAAGCTGCTCTATCTGCTGGAAAGTTGCTTTGGTTGCCTCGACACTGCTTATCTGACCGGCAGCAATTTTGTCACGCAATTCTTTTGCACTAATATCTATCATTGCTTGATTTCCGTCGCCGTGCCGGCGACGGCTAAACTTTAATAATTACGATGCGGAACTATCATCGAGGATCTTTGGTACCTTGAAAAATTCTCCGTCCCGCTGTGGAGCATTTGCCAAAGTTTTGTCGGTTCCGAGCGACTCCCTCACGCAATCCTCACGGAAGACATTGCTGATTGGCAGACAATGTGCCAGAGGCTCAATGCCTGCTGTATCTAACTCGTTCATCTTTTCCACGTAATCGAGAACTGCGCTGAGCTGGCTGGTAAATTCCTCAACCTCCGCCTCGGTCAGCTCAAGACGAGATAACTTGGCGACCTTTCTTACTTGCTCCCGGTCGATTTTTTTATCCACTTTACTTATTCCTCTTTACCACAGATATTGTAAACATAGAAGATATCAAAAATCAAAATGCAAAAAGCAAAATGACAAATAAAAATTCAAAAAGAAGAGGAAAATCTTTAACTCACCGGTTAGATATGAATACAAACTCAATCGGTAGTAGATAATTTTGATGTTTAATCTTTAATTTTTGAATTTTCTTTGACGGGCTTGTATTTCCGCTTCACCGGCTTTTGAACCAAACCCATGTGAATAGCCTTGGCTGAAACTTTGATTCGGCGGACTCTGCCATCGACAATAGCCCTTATCTTCTGTATATTGGGCTTAAATTTCCTCTTACTAATGCCGGTAACTTTTCTGCCGACCCCGCCGAGATATTTAGCCTTACCACGCCGGGCTATGCTGTTGCCGGCTACCGTTTTCTTACCGGTATAAAAACATACTCTCGACATCAAATACGCTCCTATCTTGATTATTTCTCAGCATTTAATAATAACATTACATTCCCACGAATGTAAAATGATAAATATATAGTTTAGTATGGAAATTGCAAGAATAAATCAGATAATACCTCAAGAATTGTTTATTTCATCTTCGGTCCTGTATCTTTCTGCGTCGAATCTATTGGCAGAAAAGTTATGAATATATTAGGAATATCAGCTTTCTACCACGATAGCGCTGCGGCACTTATCCGCGATGGAGAAATCATTGCAGCCGCCCAGGAGGAGCGATTCACGCGAAAAAAACACGACAGCCGATTCCCATCGAACGCTGTTGAGTATTGCCTCGAGGCCGGCGGGCTCACCGCACAAAACATCGACTATGTTGTCTTTTATGAAAAGCCCCTGCTCAAATTTGAAAGGCTGCTGGAAACTTACATCGCTTATGCACCGCGCGGGTTCGGTCAGTTTTTGATGGGTATGCCCTTGTGGCTGCGTCACAAGCTGCACCTACCAAAAGAAATGGACAAAGCCTTAAACAATATCTACAAAGGACGCTATATCTTTACAGAGCACCATGAATCTCACGCTGCCAGCGCCTTTTTCCCCTCTCCGTTTGAAGAGGCTGCAATCCTAACTATGGATGCAGTCGGAGAATGGGCGACAGCAAGTTTCGGCGTCGGCCGCAGCAACAAGATTGAACTAACCGGCGAAATGCACTTTCCACATTCTCTGGGCTTACTCTATTCAGCTTTTACATACTTTACCGGCTTTCGCGTCAACTCGGGTGAATATAAATTGATGGGACTGGCGCCTTATGGCGAGCCAAAATATCATGAGCTTATATTAGAGAAACTGATCGACCTGAAGCAGGATGGCTCATTCCGTTTAAATATGTCTTTTTTTCCGTACTGCCATAAGACGGTAATGACGGATTCAAATTTTGAAAAGCTGTTCGGCGGCCCGCCGCGCAGAGCTGAATCACCTCTTACCCAGCGGGAAATGGATATAGCAGCATCCATTCAGGCAGTCACCGAAGAGATAATGCTTCGCATGGCCAAACACGTGCATAACCATACTGGAATGAAAAACCTCGTGCTGGCCGGCGGTGTAGCGCTTAATTGCGTCGGCAACGGCCGAATCCTTCGGGAAGGGCCTTACGAAAACATTTGGATTCAGCCGGCAGCCGGTGACGCCGGCGGGGCGCTGGGGGCGGCGCTATTCGTGTGGTATCAGCTTCTGGATAATGAGCGTAAAGTCGATGGCCGAGATCAACAAAAAGCCTCTCTGCTTGGCCCGGCTTATAGCAGCGAGCAAATCCGCCGGTTCCTTGATACGGTTAATGCGATTTATCACATATACATAGATGATGAAAAGTTATTTGATAAGGTCGCAGAGCTAATCAACGAGGAAAAAGTAATCGGCTGGTTCCAGGGACGCATGGAGTTCGGACCCCGCGCTTTAGGAAGCCGCAGCATTATCGGCGACGCTCGAAGTCAAAAAATGCAGTCGATAATGAACCGCAAAATTAAGTTTCGTGAGTCTTTCCGTCCCTTTGCCCCCTGTGTTTTGAGAGAAAACATGCAGGAATATTTCGACCTTCCCCGCGGACAGGAAAGTCCCTACATGCTGCTGGTTGCCAATATACAGAATGAAAAACGTCTGCCGATAAATACGCCATTGGAGTCACTTAAAGGTTTAGATAAACTGAAGGTGCAACGAAGCTGCGTACCTGCTGTCACGCATGTAGATTATTCGGCTCGCATTCAGACCGTTGATATTGAACGTCATCCAAAACTACACCGTCTGATGAGCCGATTTAAAGAGACGACCGGCTGTCCGGTGATAATCAATACGAGCTTTAACATTCGTGGCGAACCGATTGTCTGCTCCCCAGAGCATGCATATCGATGCTTTGTGGCTACCAATATGGATGTCCTTGTCATGGAAAACCTGCTGCTTTATAAAGAGCAACAGCCACAAGCGACTCAGCACGAGGTGGATGAATACAAAGCCCAGTTTGAGCTGGACTAAGTTCTTTAGAAAGGTTGAATATTTAAGATGTCGCTTATCGAAATAAACTTGCATCCAAAGCGAAAAGAGCTTCGCAACTTTGGCATTATCGCTCTGATTGCATCGCTCGTTATATCTCTATTGCTATACCTTATAAGGGGTCCTGGCATCCAGTGGATTTTGGTTATTTCCAGTATTGGCTTTATCATCTTTCTGATTAGTATAATTTCAGATAAGCTATCGAGGATAATTTACCTCGGCCTGACAGTAGCGACACTACCTGTCGGCTGGCTGGTGAGCTTTATATTGCTGGCGGCCTTTTATTTTTTGCTGATTACGCCGATAGGACTTATCTTTCGCTTGATAGGTCGTGACCAGCTGCATCGAAAGTTCGACTCAACCGCCGACAGCTATTGGCTTCCCTGGCGTCCGCCGGATAGCTTCGACCGCTATTTCCATCAGTTTTAGCAAAATCGGAGACTACAAATGGCAAAAAAGTCCACAGCAAAAAAAAACGACCAGTTCGATAAGATTGCTAAGGAAAAACGTCCCTCACTGATTTCGGAGTTCTGGTTTTTTCTTAAATACAACAAAAAATGGTGGCTGCTGCCTATACTGATTATACTGCTGCTTCTAAGCTTACTGATACTGTTAGGCGGAACGGCAATAGCACCGTTTATTTATCCACTATTTTGAATTGAAAACCCCCAAATAAATTTGGGGGCTAAACAAAAAAATATTTAGCCCCCAGTTTCAATGGGGGTTCTGTTTCGTTTAGATTTTTTCAATATCACTTCCAGAAAATTCCGCACTTTTGCCGAATTTGGGTCTATTTGCAAAGCAATGTGAAGCTCTTTTATAGCCTCGTCTATTTGTCCTTGTTTTTCTAACAGTATGCCCAGATTGTAATGCAAATTCAAATTCTCCGGCACGAATATCAATCCATTGCGATACGTCTCCAATGCTTCGTTGACTTTGCCCTGCATGTAGAGCACTAATCCCAGATTATTGTAGGATAGTGCAAAATTGGGCATGATTTGGATTGATTTAGAATAATATTCAACAGCCTTATCGAGCTTGCCCCGAAGCTGATATGCAAATCCTAAATTGAAATATGCTTCGGTACAGATAGGATAGATTCGTACTGCCTTCAAACTATAGTCGATAGCTGCATCAAGGTCTCCTTGTTTACCAAATAAGAAACCTAATTTTGCATAAGCCTCGTAATGATGCGGCACAAAATTTAGAACCAAGCGATACTGTCTGACAGCAGCGTCGTATTTCTCCAGCTCTTCCAGCAATAGGCCGTATTTCCAAAGTACCCACCAGTCAGAGGGTGTTTGCTGAATCGCCCAGCGGTACTGAGCCTCGGCTTGATTAAGAACCTCTGCGGTAAGAGAATTCTTAAGAGCCTTGAGATTCTGCTCCATTCGATTGACTCTCTCGTTATGATATAGCTGATTTGTAAATGGCGGCCGCTTTATATAGCCATTGAGAATCTGGTCGGAAATTTTGTACCGGTCCCAATCGGTGTAAGCTAAATAAAGCGCACATTCCTTCTCTGACATAGAAGGTGATTCTTTAGCTTTATAGTGTTTAATACGCTCCGGAAGCATTTCTTCCACATGCTTAAAAATTGTCTCTGCTAAAAGAAAATTGCCCTTGAAATTCATGTGAACGTGCTCGTAGAAGAGCTCCTCGCCCGCAGTTTCGTATGGACTATTCTCCTCAAAAACCTTAACAGCATCCATTAGATAAACGCCGTCATCAGCTTTGTCGCTGGCCATGTCACGAATTATCTGGTTTATCCGCGTGTCGGCGCGAAACCGAAGCGTATCCAAATCACGTGCCAGGGTAAACCTTTGCCGGGCTTGGTCATATTCGCCCATCGCCCAGTAACATCGTCCCAGCCGAAATTGCAGTTCTGCATAGCGGTCATCAATCTCACTTGCTGCTAAATACCGCTGGGCCGCAACGGCATAATCTCTAGTTGACTCGCTTACTATGCCCTGCCTGTAAATATCGTCCCATTTTTTCTTTTCGGCATCTGTTAAACCTGACCGATGAAGCGATGCAAATGGCGGGCAGTCCTTTAAGCTGCTGCCTATGGTACAAAATATAATCCGGGTTTTACTTTTGCGGGCGATGCGACTAATATCTTCGAGATTTATTTGGAAATGTTGATAAACGATCTCAAGACGTGGATCGTCCGCCCGTATTTGCTCTTTTAGAAACATTTCAAGGCCACGCCAGACCTTCGGAATATCTTCTTTGGGACGGACCTTCTCCATTAAATTCGTAAGCAACTGCCCGACTCTGGTGGCTTTAATGGCCATATCAAAACGAATGAAAGATAAACTGGATGATAGCGGCGCAAAAATCGTTCCGGCTCCATAAGGCCCAACTACCTCGTTGTTGCCCATATAAACGATAAATAAATCAGGCTGGTGACGTGCACAATCTTTTGCGATCTGAAAAATCACATGGGAGTTTATGGCAGGCATCGCTGCGGTAATGACCTCGAAATTTGCCTTTGGATACTCCTTATGGAGCATCACTTGCAGAATTCTGCCAAAACAGAAAGCCCCATCCGGCGTGCCTGCTGCGGCGGATTCTCCCAGCACAAAGATTCGATAAGTATTACTTGACTTATCAGAAGGAAAAACAAACTGATTGGCTGTTCGAGAAATGTTAGGGGGAAAAAATCGCCAGGCAAATTTTTGATTGTCACGATAAGAGGGTGTACCGTTTACTTTGCATTTGATGGTCGTTTTTGTGGGAAAACCATAGCCGAACACGCGTAGGGTAATCTCCAGCAGCAAAAACAACAAAGCTGGAATAAAAACAATAGAAATAACGCGAAACAGCCATAGCCGCCAGCCCGATACTCGT
>CAZIED010000076.1:0-8772 GCA_964538525.1 uncultured Pirellulales bacterium
GTTTGGTGGTCCGCAGGATGACTTACGCCAGGACAAGCTTGCCTTTGCGCAGCAGGCGAGGGCAGCCGTCATTGGGATCGAATCTATGGACAAGTGAGGACCAACAACATATTGCAGGAATGGATGATCCTATCATCCTACCGTCGGCAACAATTAGTCAGCCTAATGCACATAAGCTGCTTCTGTAATACCGCCAATGTAGTGTACTAATCGGCTATTTTCCAAATAAAATTCAGAAATGGAAAAATACGAATGCACTCAAGAAATATCAATTCCAATGACTTTCCTACCCCCCGCTATTTGGTGTATATCCCAATTGCCCCCAGACGCCTTTCTGCACATTATGCAAATCAGTATTACCCGGCTGTGCAACATTACGGTCATCCCAAGTAGTCTTTGCGGTACGGTCGTCAAGCCATTTCCAGTATTCACTGTGTCCATCCGCGAAGCCGAAGGTCGTACCTTTGCTGTGTAGCTTCGGAGGGGCGTCAAACCATGCTTCCACTGAATACAAAACGCCCCAAGTGCCTGGAGATACCGGGTCCTCACCAAGAAAGACCAATCTTTCAGACGGTCTGCGAATCAGATTTCTATTTTTAATCTTCAGCTTTGGGGTATAGGCATCCCAGCCACAATAGCCATTCATGGAATCAACTATGGTGTACGTCAGTCTCCTTTGCTTGGCACTGTTTGGGCATTTGTAAAGGTGAACGTTTAGACAATATGGCCACAGTTGGCCTCCTTTGATGGCGGTTTCCCATTCCTCAATAGTACTATTGTGTCCCTTAGTGGGCCAGCGCACCCACCAATTAGATACAGGAGGGTTGCCCGGATAACTTACATCGCTGTTCACGATCTTGCCATTATTGTCATCCGAGTACAAAACCCATGCCAGTCCTAACTGTCTCAGATTGCTGAGGCACACGGCACGTTTGCCCTGCTCTCTGGCCCGATTTAGTGCCGGCATCAACATCGCCATCAGAATTGCGATGATCGCTATCACTACCAGGAGCTCTATTAATGTAAATGCTCTTCGTCTATCCATAACAATGCCTGTCATTTCTGCGAATATTTTACTTCTCGGTTATAGTATGCACAAAAATAATTTATGTTCAATTCTGCCCGTTTCGCATTGTTTGAACCGTGTCTTTGCCAAAAGCCAAATAATATTATACCTAAAATCTGTTTTTTTGCAAGTTTGCCGTGGGTTCCTTTAATAATGTTGAATAAATTTATGCTGTCTTATCTATTCCTTTATGATGGACAATTGCTTGTTCCATAAGCAGTTAACATTTAGGAGACAAGACTATGTAATCTCTTTTAAAATTTTGTTTCCAGAATAAAAAACGCCCAGAATATAGAAAATGTAGGCAGAATAATCTGAACCTGAATATACGCGGCCGAATGGCAACCCCATTTCTTTGCTATACTGGCTATACTGATGGAAAGAACAAGGCCTATGCAGCAAACCAGCATAGGCCCTGAATTATTGTGATAAAAACACCTAATCCACGTCAGTTTTTATTGTGTAGGCTAAGGAATATACAGTCTTATATCATCAATATAGAGTGTACCTTCACCACCACGCTTTGGATTGGCCCTGTCACCGACACCGATGGTCATCTTCTTAATAGCCTGCAGATTCACGCTGGTTATGCTCGTCAATGGAATATTCCACGGTGTCCACGCCGCTACGGTTGTCGCAGCAGGATTAGAATATTTGATCACGGGACTACTAATGCCGGCGCTATCTTGCAGTATCACATAAAGCTGCTCAGGGTCGTTGCTTTGTATGCCAATATCCTGCGACTTCCAATCGCCCGTGCCTGTGGTGGCAACATTAGAGAACTCTGCTGTGCAAGTCGCATTGATATTATGGCTGGTTAAACACAAACCTACATAAACATCTGCAAGTATAGGCATATCCACAGAGCCTAGCGGTGTCCAGGGGGGATTTCCATTAGCTGAATACTCACCTGTAAAGGTGTTTCCGCTGCGTGTTAGTCTGACCCATTGTGGGGCGGTAACATCGGCTTTTGTAGTTTCCTCGCTGCTAGCGCCTGCAACAGGGCGACGCTGGAAGGACACCCCATTACCGGGTGTCAGAACCATCATAGCATTCTTGGAATCCGCAGCCAATGTTTCGCGAATCATCACTCCGGCCTTAGCCCAGGCGTGGGTATCGCTGACACTGACCACCTTTGCTGTTATGCTACCATTGCCGGAGAGCTGCTTATAGGCAAAGTGGAACTCGTCGGACGAACCATATATATCCGCACCTCCGGCTGTCATCGTGTAAGTAGCAGGCCCAGGTATAAAGCTTCCGACCGAAGCAGGTATGCCTCTGAACCACAGCACCAATGAATTGGCATCGTAAACGGTCCAATTCTGGGCATCAGCCCAGTCGCGCTGGGCTTCTGAATAAAATAGCGTACCGGTCTTCTCCAAGGCTGTACCCTCGTTCACAGTACCATCGTTGTCGTAACGCATGTACATTGATTGATTGCCGCCGGTGTGAACTATCTGTCGTTCGGCAAACGGAGGTTGAAGGTGTCCTACAGTCATGCCGGTATTATTCACGTAGTAGTCTGCCCACGTATCGTATATCTTGTTAGTTGTATCGTTATAGTCTTCAAAGTCATCCACAACAAGGAATCGGCCTATCGTAAAGCTCCAGACAGCACCTTTCCAGACGGTGTCATTGACCTCGTCAATCCTCCAGTAGTAGGTTGTGCCGAATGGCAAAGGATATCCGAGCTTATCTGTGATATCAATATTGTTAGTGTCGTAGGCCCGGTCCTTATCGAAAAACAGTAAGCCAGGGTGGTCATCTTTGCTGGCATCGTTTACTTTGTCATAATCGGCGCCGAAATATACGTTGTGTGTCCTGGCACCTTCCCCAGGCGTCCAGCTAAGCGTCGGTTCCCTCTGCACATCTGCCGCATTGTCGGCCGGCATTGGGTCAGAGGCAACTTTCGAGCTGTACAATCGCGCATTGTCGAAGTAATAAAGACCACTACTGTAATTTGTGGCGATGCTCAACGTCAGATTAGCGTCAGGAGGAAGCAAACTAAAATCAATAGCAGAATAGTCCCATATAAACCTCCTCGTAAAAAAGACTCCATGAGAACCAATAAGCTCTGAACTCATAGGAGCTAACTGCAACCCTCCAATCCCGTCTCCATTGATAGTAATACTATGGATATGGGTTCCAAACTCGGAAATATCCCGTGTCACGTCCAATGCGAAGCGGTTATTAGCCTTAAATTGGTAAGTAAAACCAGCATCGTCAAGCGGGATTTCCACAGCCGAATACCATGTTGTTAGAGCAATGTTCACAGAAAGGCTGTAGTCGTTCAACGTAGCCCCAGAAGGACTGTAGTCCAACACCATATTAGGGTCATTGGGATTGACAGCGACCCATCCGTCCATCTGCCGTTCCCAGTCGCCGATAACAGTGCTTTTTGCGCCCAGAAGAAAAGTAGTAAAGTGCCAGACAGCACCTTTCACGGGGGTGCCGCCAACAACATCATCGACCCGCCAGTAATAAGTCGTACCATTAGTTGTTCCGCTTAAAGGAAGGTTGTTAGGATCCTGGTTCTGACTATAATACAAAAGAGAAGGGTGCGAAGCCCTGCTGGCATTGCTTACATCGTTAAAATCGGTGCCGACATATACATCGAATTTGTCAGACGGTGATGCTTCAGACCACTTAAGGGTGGGGTTAAGCGCCTCACCCCAGGCACCATTTCGCGGTTGCTCGTGACGGCTGGTCAGTAGTTGTACATTGTCAATGTACCAGGTCCCCATGCCGGTGTAACCACCAGTATTGGTGGCGATTACAATCTCTACCGCCGTAGCAGCGGCTGGCATTTGCCTTTTAAATAGAGTGTAGTCCCAGGTAAGTGTCATCGTATCGTTAGCGTTGAGGTCATTACTATCCCAATTACCACGGTTGCCTAAGCCAGTCAATGCAAACCTCCTGTTGTCTTGGACACGCAAGTCGAGGTTGCACACATGGTTTCCGGTTCCACGTGTCCACTCGTTAGCTAACCGCGTGACGTCTATCGAGATGATGTTGTTAGCCCTGAAGGCATCACCATTCACACCGGTATTTATCAAAAACCAATACCATCCGGTCGGCTGCACCGCCTTGAGACTGTAGCTACCTAATGTGACCCCGCTCGTGCTGTAACTAAAAGTAGGATTCCCGGGAGGACCCCAGGAGCATGCTGCCCATCCATCCATCTGTTCCTCAAAGTTGCCTATCACAACTTCACCGTAACTGGTGGACGTCAGACTTAGCATCAAAACAGAAAGGATTAAAAAACACAATTTCTTGCACATAATAGTCCTCCTTCACAAAAGAACAAAAAGCAATACCGTTTCTGGTTACATACTAAAATACCGTCTGCCTGCCTGCAAATCACCCTATTATACACTCTAATAAAGCGGGATTTATATACTCTAAAATTCCCTTCCCGAAAGCTGGATTCTATAGTTTTACTTATATCAAATTAATCGTACCGATGCAAATAAAAACTCCCGAATTTGTCGTTGCCTTAAGCAATTCCGCCGGCAATACAATCCATATATACGAGTACATGGTTTATGACCATGTGGCGGCGGTTGCTGCTGACCTGTCCCTCCACAGGATGCCTTACGACAGAGTGCAGTCGAGGGGGTGGACTACGTCCAGTGGATGGGCCATGCCGAGCCGACACCAGCAGTGTGGAATGCAATCACCTACAAATACGACCCATCGGGAAGACGCATCGAATCGATAAGTTGGTAAATCCGGTAGCAGAAGCGTATTATAGATAGGCGGGTGCGAAAGCACATTACAATTTAACGATTACAGACCACTTGTATTCGTTTTCAATGCAGCCTGGAGAGTGTTTTCGATGTTGGATTGCGCTATAGCATCAGGATTTTTCTGTTGTGCTGTGCACCATGGAGCCTGACGGTTTTTGTGTTCCAAAAAGGGTTGAAGGTCATTCATATCTATTGTGCCGTCGTTATTTATGTCGCCGAACAGGTAGCTGCCGGGTGATTTCAGGCTTTCCATAGAATTGTCAAGCAGAATGGTAAAATCCAAATCATTTACAATGCCGTCGGCATTGAGGTCATACCAAAAGATGTTGTTGCTGTCGTGGCTGTCGCTAATGTTCCATGCAAGGCCGTAAGGCTGTGTTTCATCTATTTGGGAATGGCTGTTGGAATCGCTGAATGAAACAACAAGCTCATAATTTGTGTACACGGCGGCTGTCCGGCAGTAAATATGCTCAACGGTGTCAACATTGCTGTCACTGTAGTCGAGCAGATATTTTTTATTGGGTTGACGCGGGGCTTGTGCCCAAAGCTCGAGCCGCAGGTTGGCGTCTTTATCAGGAATCGGTTCAAAAGGATAAACTGTGTTATAATGCCTGTTCCAAACAACCGTGGCGGTAATGATTTTATCTGTTGAATCCGTGACGGAAATCTTATAGGTATTTGTTGAATTTTTGTTTTTATCCAGATGGTTTAAGTCCCAGCTCGTAGTTGAAACTCTGCCGGGTTTGCCTTGCCCGGCGATTAGCTGTTGATAGGCGCCAAAAGCGTTTAACATGCCTGCCCCTTGAACATAGTCGAGGGGGACGACATGGTCGTCGTCGTTTTGCAGCCGACCCTTATGCCAATACGGCAGCTTCGTTGCCGAATTGAGCAGTATTGCCTTAATTACACAGTTTCCGCCTTGTGGTGACACAGCTGAGCTTAAAGCAGGTTCCTGTTTGGCTTTTTGCACTAACAATCCTATTGTACCTGCAACTATGGGTGTTGAAAAACTTGAGCAGTTGCCTGTTGGCTCATAACTCTGCTGATTGTTTGCGCTGGCTGCCAGGCAATTGCCGGGAGCGACGATATCCGGCTTGCATCGTCCGTCTGGGGTTGGACCGAGACTTGAATGCTCCGGATAGGCTAACGAGAAATAAGCGAGGTTGGCAGCGTCATTGTCGGTACGCACCGAATCAACAACCCCAACGCCGATGACGTTTGCCGCAGCACCGGGAAACAAAGGCGGGTCACAGGCATTAGTGCCATTACCGATGCCCGCTACGACGATTAGGCCGTAGCTGTCTGCCAATGACTCAATACCTCTTGTCCACCACTCTTCAAATTGCCAGCCGAAGTCGGCGACCAAAATATCCGCATTAGGTGGTGAATGATGAAATACGTCATTGATTAAAAAGTGCCAGAATTCATGGATGCTCGCCTGGGCTTTCGGTGCTACGCCTTGATAATAGAACTGCCCGAAGATTGGGTCGAGCACATTTTGGTCCTCGCCGAACATTATTGAGCAGATAGCCGTCGAATGTGGAGAAATGCCTGGGGCAAGACCTGCCTGGTCGTGAAAAGTGAATTGCCCGGCTTTGAAGCAATTATGCTCGATGTTGGGTCGATAGTCGTTTTGCGGCTCGCCATTGATATAATTAATGCTTCGGCAGATAACGGCGTATTTGACGCCGGAGCCTGTCAAATCAGGAGCTATATCCCGCAGTGTGTAAATGCCGGCTTGATTTAGCCCCTGCGGCTGAAGTAGTTTGGCTTTCTGCAATCCCTGAGCGTTGCTGTTCATTGCCAAAAATGCTATCGCCGATGCGGCCAGCAGTCCTGAGAAAAGCGTTTTTTTAACAGGTTTTACCATTTAGAACTCCACAGATGCCGATAAAATCCCAACGGAGAATGCTACCCACCCCCTTGTAAGCTTCCCTGGTTTATACATTTCCTGCCTCCTTATTTTGTATTATGATACCATAAAGCATTTTATTTTTCAAGTAAAATATCCATTCATTTCTTGCAATTGCAGCATTTTCAGTATTAATAAAGCGGGCAAGTAATAATTGATGATTGGTAACTGGTAATGGTAATTGGATTATTGTTCATAGTTCGTTGTTCATAGTTCGTTGTTCATAGTTCGTTGTTCATAGTTCGTTGTTTATCGATGAACAACGATCTCATAACGACGAACCAATAACCAATTACCATTTACTAAAATAATGAAATCTTGCCTTATAGGGCGTTTGCTGGTATATTTGAATAATTAGCTATGAGTTCAGGGTTCGTTGTCTTTCGATTTACTATGAACTATGAGCTCAATTAGCTGAAGGCGGAATTATGAAAGTGATTTTGAATCGACAACAAATTGGGCAAATCCTCGACGGCCTGGCGAATCGCATCGTTGCAGATACCCCTGCAAATCTGGATATTGCCACAATTGGTATTCTCAGCAGAGGTGAAATCCTTGCCCAGCGGCTGTCCGGCCTGCTGTCGCAGAAGCTGCGAAAAGATGTTCCACATGGAGCTTTGGATATAACGCTATATCGTGATGATTTGAATTCACCGCAGGGTTCTGACCAGCCGTTGGTTAGGATTACCGATATAGGCTTTAATATCGACAATAAAATTATTGTTTTAGTTGACGATGTTCTTTACACGGGTCGCTCCACCCGCGCCGCAATGGATGCCCTTATTGATTTAGGCAGACCTAAGGCGATTAGATTGGCTGTGCTCGTCGATAGAGCCGGCAGAGAATTTCCGATACAGGCCGACTACGCCGGCTATAAAACCGATATAGGACCCGGCAAGCTGGTACAGGTAAATTTTATTGAGTCGGATGGAAAAGATGAGGTGGTCGTTGAATAAATCCGAAGCACCAAATCCTAAATTCGAAACAATATCAAAATCCAAATTTCTTAATGACCAAAACGTTTTGGATTTTGAATTTTGGTAATTTGAATTTGTTTAGGATTTCGATATTAGAGTTTAGAATTTACACGAAGCGATGTTATGGCATTTATAAAGAAAAACAATCAATTTTCGTGGCGGCACAAGCATCTGCTCGGGCTGCGGGAATTAAGCGCCGAAGAGATTACATACATTCTCGATACTGCCCACGGCTTTGAGCAGATAAGCACGCGGTCTGTTAAAAAAGCTCCTCCTTTGCGAGGCAAGGTCGTGGTGAATTTATTTTTCGAGGACAGCACGCGTACCCGCAATAGCTTCGCTCTTGCCGCCAGCCGGTTGAGCGCCGACGTTATAGAATTTACACAGAAAAGCAGCTCCGTCAGTAAGGGAGAGACGCTATTGGACACAGCCAAGAATCTGGAAGCGATGGGCATCGATATTATTGTGATTCGCCACGGCGCCGCGGGGGCGCCGAAATTTTTAAGCAGGAACATCAATGCCTGTGTCGTTAACGCCGGCGATGGTTTCTGTGAGCACCCCACGCAGGGCCTTTTGGATGCTTATACTATTCGCAAGATAAAGGGTAGTCTCGAAGGTCTTAAGGTTGCTATTGTCGGCGATATAGCGCACTCGCGTGTTGCACGAAGCAATATGTGGGCAATGACCAGGCTTGGTGCGGAGGTGATATTTGTGGGGCCGCCGACCCTTATCCCAGCGGAAGTGGGTCGGCTGCCGGTAAGTGTTAGCTACTCTCTCGATGACGTCATCGAAAAGGTCGATGTGGTATATATGCTTCGCATCCAGTTTGAACGGCTTGGCGGTAACCCCTTCCCCTCTATTCGTGAATACTCGCATTATTTCGGCCTGACCGTGGAGCGGATGAAGAGGGCAAAGCCGGACATTTTGGTTATGCACCCTGGGCCTATCAATCGCGGCCTGGAGATGGAAAGCGAGGTCGCCGATGGCCGAAACAGCGTAATTTTGCAGCAGGTGACCAACGGCCTTGCCGTTAGAATGGCTGTACTATTCCTCGTCAACCAAGCTGCT
>CAZIED010000076.1:8872-10161 GCA_964538525.1 uncultured Pirellulales bacterium
TCGTCGATGAACAATGAACAATGAACAAATAACCAGAGAATGCCAGAGGATAGATGGTTTCATATTACAGAAGAACATTCGGAAATGGCCGGTTATTATTATGAAGTCCTCGAGACGGTAGAGGAACCTGAAGCGATTTACGAGGGAAGGGCCGGTGAGTGTTTGGCCGTAAGAGATATAGAAAAAGATAAATACATGGTTGTAGTATATAGGGAGGTAAGCAAAAAGGATGGATTTATCATAACTGCGTTTTTAACAAAGCGGAAAAAACAGCTTGAAAGGAGACATAGGATATGGCCGCATTAGAGGTAAAGAGAATGTTAACACTCGTGCCTCAATTATTAGAGATTCCTCACGACAGAATTTGGACGACTTATGATAAGGAGGCTGATGTGCTCTATGTCAATTTCAAAAAGCCCAGCCACGCGGATGACTCTGAACTCACGGATGATGACATCATAATCAGGTATGAAGCAGGACAAATTGTGGGCATCACCATTCTGAACGCCAGCAAAAGGGCCGCCGATTAGAAGACAGACAACTAACGGATTATTGAAAATGTTGAAAAAGAATACTTCAGAAGTTGAAGTTTCTCATATAAACCTTCATGGCTTGTGGCTTTGTATAAAAGACAAGGAATACTTTCTGCCCTATAGTAAATTTCCCTGGTTCAAAGAAGCAAGGGTCAAAGAGATTTTAAATGTCCAATTGCTGCATAGCTATCATCTATATTGGCCGGAACTTGATGTTGACCTTGAAATTGATTCTTTAGATAATCCACAGTGCTATCCGTTAATATACAAGTGAGCCGAGTAAAAGAGAGACCTTATGTCATCACAGGCACAAAATATTCCAGTCTTAGACAAGCAATTGTTGGAACCACTTGGTAAAATTACTGCTTATTTTTCATTCTTAGAAGATATACTTTCATCATGCATTGTGAAACTATTATTTGGCAATAACTCTGCAGAGCAAATTAAGGGTAGAATAATTACTGCTGAACTTTCTTTTCGGCAAAAAATAAATCTCTTTTGTTCAATTTATAAGCACCTACCACAAAAAGATAACAACGTGATTGAACAATTGCGCAAAGAACTATCTGATGTTGAGGAAAAACGAAATAGAATTACCCATTCTTTGCTAATCTCTGTTTCTGATGGAACGAAGGTTCAAGACATGCGAATTAAATATACTGCAAAAGCCAAGAAAGGTTTGGATATAGATTCTGAGGCGATTAACTCTACCGAGATTAAAAAGTTCGCTGATAAAATCGGCCAAATAACCTCTAG
>CAZIED010000077.1:0-10133 GCA_964538525.1 uncultured Pirellulales bacterium
CGATTCAATCATCACCCAGATTATTCCGCTTAGTTATGCTGATGCCGACGAGGTTAGCCGAATTATTCAGCTGCTTCTGCCTGCAGGCTCTCATATAGCCGTCTATCCGAGAACAAACTCGATTATGATTATCGATACATCTTCAAATATCCATCATATTGCCAGGATCATCCAGCAGCTCGATGTAGCCGGTGCAGAAAAGCAAGTTACAACAATCGGATTGAAGTACGCCTCCGCAAAGGTGCTCAGCGAGCAAATAACCAAGATAATGGATAAAAATAAGTCTGTTTTGCCAACTGCTGAACGCAGCCGGACTTCGCTGGAGGTGGGGACTGATGTAAAAATCATTCCTGATGTTAGGACAAATTCACTAACGGTTGTTGCCAATGCACAGGATACACAGACCATAGAGGCTTTGGTTGAGAGTCTTGATATCCAGCGGCCAAACAGGGCCGGCAATATTCACGTGGTTTATCTTAGGAATGCCCAGGCGGAAGAAACTGCCAAATCTCTCGCAGCAGCTGTAGCCAATTTAAAACTTACGGGTGCCTTTGAATCCTCACAAGACTTTCAAATCAGCGCCGATGTGGGCACTAATTCTCTTATAATCGCTGCCTCGTCACAGGATTTTGAAGTCATGGCTGATATTATAGAAAAGCTCGATATTGTGCGGGAGCAGGTTTTAGTTGAGATGCTCATTGTTGAGGTTAGTGAGGAGACATTGAAAGAAATAGGTATTGATTGGGCCACGCTTGACCGTGCGGTGGAGGGCAGTGTTAGATTTTTTGGAACGACAAATTTTGGTACGCGGGTGGATTATTTAAGCGGCGACCTGGAGGGTTTGAGCGTTGGAGCGTGGAAGAAGAACGGCTCAGAAACAACAATCGGACCTATTCTGCATGCTTTAGATAAAAAGTCCGGAGTGAATATTCTCTCTACGCCGCATATTACGACTTCCAATCACCAAAAAGCGAAGATTGTAGTTGGTGAGAATAGGCCTTTCGTCACGGCATCCAGGATTACCGAGACCACCGACCCAAGCACTCCTACGGTGATAAAGACTTTTGAATACAAAGATGTAGGCATTACTCTTCAGATAACGCCACACATCAGCCAGGGAGGACTCGTCAGGCTTGAAATCAGCAGTGAGTTCACAAAACTGGTAGAGACTGTCACCAATACTCCAACTGATACACCTACTACGGCAAAAAGACAGGCTGAGACGGTCGTTACTATGAATAGCGGCTCAACGGTGGTTATCGGAGGTCTAATTCGGGATGACAAGGTTACTGTGGATAAGAAAGTGCCTCTGGTCTCAGATATACCCCTTGTTGGTGATTTATTTAAATTCCGCAGCGACCAATTACAAAAGACAAATCTGCTGATATTTATTACACCGCATGTTATGGGTAGCCAGCAGGACATAGAGCGGATCACTGAACAAAAAAAGGAGGAGATGAATAGCAAGATTCAAGACTCGAGACCCAAGACTCAAGACTAAAAACCTGAGTCTTGTATATTTGATTTTAGGTCCGGTTTTGATTGTATGGAGCTCAACACGTGGATACGGAACTGAAAGGACAAATAGAAGAGCAATCCGCCCCCGTTTCTGTCTTCGACAGAAGACACGGGGTTACGGCAGAGCAGTATCTGGATACCATATTGCCGCAGCAGCTGAACCCTGAGCTGGTGAGGAAACTACCGCTGGAATTTTTGAAAAAGCAATGTGCTATTCCAATTACTCTATCCGACGGCACAATCGCAGTTGCCATCTCAGATGTGTTAAATGTCGAGGCTTATGATGCGATTTTGAATGTACTGGCTCAGCCGTGCAGCCGGGTTATCTGTCCGGCCTCTGAGATAGAAAAGGCCATAAGCCGCTGCTATTATCAAGGCGCAGATACTAATAATACCGATGGGCAGGATATACCTGGTAAAAATAGTGGCGTGGATACAACATCCGTTCAGACGCAAGCAGAAGATTTGCTCAATATTTCAGGTAAAGCGCCGGTTATAAAGCTGGTCAACAACATTTTTTTTCAGGCGTTTCACAGCAGGGCCAGTGACATTCACATCGAGCCGTATGATGACAAGGTGCGTGTCCGATTTCGGGTAGATGGAGTTTTGCATGATGTATTGACCTTGCCGAAGCAGCAAATGCCGGCCCTTTTATCACGATTAAAAATCATGGCTAATCTGGATATTGCCGAGCGTAGGCTGCCGCAGGATGGCCAAAGCCGAGTCAAGATAGGACAGGATTTGGTGGATATTCGGGTTTCCGTCATACCTACATTGGGTGGTGAACGGGTTGTATTGAGGTTACTGGATAAAGGAAGCTCACAATCCACCTTTGACAGATTAGAGCAGATAGGCTTTAGTCAGCAGGTATTGAATTGTTTTAGAAGCTTAATCAGAGTTCAGCATGGGATTATTTTACTGACAGGCCCTACGGGCAGCGGCAAAACCACAACTTTATATGCTGCTTTGAATGAGCTTAACTGCCAGGAGCTAAATATCCTGACGGTCGAAGACCCTATTGAATATCAATTGCCGGGGATAGGGCAGATGCAGATAAGGCCGAAGATAAATCTTACCTTTGCTAATTGTCTGCGCCACATTCTTCGGCAAGACCCGGATGTTATTATGATAGGAGAGATTCGTGACATTGAAACGGCTCGGATTGCAATTCAGGCCTCGCTTACGGGTCATTTGGTCTTGAGCACTCTGCATACAAATGATTCGGCTTCTGCCGTCACTCGGCTGATTGACATGGGTGTTGAGCCTTATCTGATTGCTTCATCTGTGATGGCGGTTATGGCACAACGGCTTATTCGGCTGATTTGTCCGCAGTGCAAGACCCATAACAATCCGCCTGAGCAGCTTATTTCATTGTGGGATGAGCATCAGAAACAGGCTTTGCTTCAAGGCCGGTTTTATAAGGGTTTGGGTTGTGAGAAATGTCTCAAGACCGGATACTTGGGAAGAACAGGAATATTCGAGCTGTTGGTTATCGATGATGATATCAAGGATTTGGTAACCAAATATAGCGGCTCACACATCATAAAGCAGGCAGCTTTGAATAAGGGCATG
Organism: uncultured Pirellulales bacterium; assembly: GCA_964538525.1. GTDB lineage: Bacteria > Planctomycetota > Phycisphaerae > Sedimentisphaerales > Anaerobacaceae > CAZIED01. The sequence continues at coordinate 3,091 of CAZIED010000077.1, forward strand.
AGCGGCTTACGAGACGATGGCCTGCAGAAAGCACTTGCCGGTGTAACTACACTCGAAGAAGTATGCCGGGTGACACAAGATAGCATCCGAACCAGTATTTTACAGGGGGCCGAACATGTCGGCAGTCAAGTCCCATCTGCTAAGTGACAAAAGAATCCGAAAAGACACAAGACACAAGTCTTATGTCTTATGCTATAAGTCTAATTTGTCTGCTTCGGACGGTGACATTTATAAAAGGCTCGGGACAAAAGAGCTTTGTATGTTCACCAGGCAGCTTGCGATGCTGTTAAAGGCCGGTATGCCGCTGGTACCTGCTCTGTCGGCGTTGGCTGAGCAGTTTGGAAACACTCCTCTTTCGCGAATTGTAGAAGAAATACGCAGGAGCGTTAACTCAGGCTGTGCTTTGGCAGATGCCATTGCTAAATTTCCGGATGTGTTTTCGCCTGTATTTGTCAACATGGTAGCGGCTGGTGAAAGCAGCGGAACTTTGGAGCAGGTGCTTTTGCGCCTGGCCGAGATGCTCCAGAAGCGTGTGAATCTGACAGGCAAGGTTAAAGCGGCTATCGCATACCCTGTGATGATGGTAGTTGTGGCGATGACTGTTCTGATGTTTCTTCTGTCTTTCGTGGTGCCGAGCATAACTGCAATTTTTTTGGAGATGAATCGGGAGCTTCCCTGGCCTACGGTGCTGCTTATCAACACATGCAATTTTTTTAAGACATACTTTATATTAATTGTCGTTTTAATATTTATGGTATTTTTTGCCGTTGCTGCCTGGACAAAGACCAGAGAGGGAAGATTATTAGCAGACCGTTTTAAGCTAAAGCTGCCTCTGTTCGGCGGGCTTTTTTTGAAGCTGGAAATAGCAAGACTATCGAGGACGCTGGCGTTGCTTCTATCCAGCGGCATTCCGATATTAAGTGCTCTGGAAATTGTAAAAGGAGTCATCAGGAACAGTTACATCGTTAGTGCTTTGGGTTTAGTGAAGGATTTGGTTAGTAAAGGTGATGATATCGCTGGTTCAATAAGAAAAACCGGTTTATTTCCGCCTATTGTAGTTCACGTATTGGGAACCTGCCAGATGAGTGGTAACGTCGAGGATGGTCTTTTTGATATTGCTGATATGTACGATAGTGAGGTGGAGCAGACCGCAAAGATGCTTACGACCTTACTTGAGCCGGCTGTGCTGATTCTTACCGGTGCCATTATCGGTTTTATTGTTTTGGCGGTTTTACTGCCCATTTTTGAGATAAACCAGATGCTTTGAGGGAGTGTTGTAAAATGATGCATAATAATAAAAAATCAGTGTTCGATATTCGATATTCCAGGCTTCTGGTCGGTCTGGGTTTTACATTGATTGAGCTGATGATTGTGGTGGTGATTTTGGGGCTTTTGGCAACGGTGATTATGCCGCGGGTGCTGGATAGACCCGAGCAGGCCCGCAAGGTAAAGGCCAAGATCGAGATACGCAACATCGAATCTGCTTTAGCCTTGTTTAAGACCGACACCGGCCGTTTCCCTACCACCTCTGAAGGTCTGCAGGCATTGGTTCGTGACATAGGTATAAAAGGTTATAATCCTGATGGCTATTTGGATAGGGTGCCCTTGGATCCCTGGAGTAGTAAATATATTTACATTTCTCCTGGATTACACAATAAGGATTACGATTTGCTGTCTATGGGCAAAGATGGTGAGCAAGGCGGCACAGATGACAATGCCGATATCGAGAGCTGGAATCTGGATTAATGAACCCGCTGGAGCAAGATTTCACGAATGATCCTGGCCGGAAAATTCGAAATTCGAAATTCGAAATTCGAAATTCCCGCCTGAGGGCCTTTACTTTCATAGAGGTAATGGTGGCTCTTGCTGTAGTGTCGATATCCTTGCTGGTTTTACTTAGGCTGCATCTTATGAGTATCAGGATGGCCGAGAAAGCTGATATGACTTACCGGGCTGTTTTTCTGGCGGAAGAGAAGCTCGCAGAGATATTGGGCCGGGGCTTTCCGCAGGAAGGAGCATCATCGGGAGAAGTAGAAAGAAATGGGATTATATTTAACTGGCGTACCGAAGTCGCTGCCGATTCGGATGAGGGGCTGGATTTGCAGCAATTGCATAAAGAAAAAATATTCGGCTTACGGAAGATATCGGTTGATATTAGCTGCAATCAAGGGCATGTGCAGTTATCTACCTATGTCACCGACTCGTCACGGCGGCCCCGCTCCGGCTTCGGCCTCCATGCTCCGGCAGGCTCCGCCCTGACGAGTCGCCGAGACGAGAGCGTGCCATAGCGGGACAGAAAATTACCATGAATAATAAGCTGATAAAAACAGGATTTACGCTAATTGAGATTTTAGCGGCTGTAGCCATTATCGCAATGATTGTCTCTATGGTGTACGGCAGTTTCACCGCCACATCGAGATCGATCGAGGCTTGCAGAGCCAGGATGACCACCTTTGCAGATGCTGCCAGGTTGCTCGAGCAGATAGCCGGTCAAATCCGCTGTGCTTATATCGCTCCAGCATCATTAAGCTCTCAGAAAGAAAGTAAAGATAATAAAAATAAGCCGGTATATTTCAGCGGCGGCTTAAATGGCCCTGCCGGAGAGATTTTGCATATAGTGACTACGCGTGCGATTTCCACAGAAGTCGGTTTATCCGAGGGGCTGTTTGATGTCACCTATCATTTTGACGGCAGCAAGGGTCTGCTTTCTATAAGCCAGCAGGCTTTTACCGGCGCATCTGAAAGTGTATTTGAAAAAAGAACCTGGCAAGAGCTTGCTAAAAACGTGGAGTCTGTGGAGTTAGCTTTCTTTGATGGAGAGCGTTGGCTAAGCAAGTGGGATTTTAGGGATAAGGCTTTTCTGCCATCGGCGGTGAGAATTAACATTACTTTTATAGACGAAAAACACCGGCTGCATGACTATGGTACGGTCGCATATATATTTTGTAAAAACAATCAGGAGGTTTCTCCTGATACGTCAGTATCGATTGGTCGCTAATGAAGAGAGAAAGAGAAATAACTGGGCCGCACGGATTTGTAATTGTGGTGGTTTTGTGCATGGTCATCATGTTAGAGGTTCTGCTTTTGGGTTTTAACTCCCAATGCCGGTCCAGGCTACAAGCTGCGGAGAGTTTGCGGAATTCATACCAGGCTCTCAACTGTGCAAGAGCAGGACTCAATATTATTATCGCTGCTATCAGAGATGCTAATAGTATCTATACCGACGAGAAATTATTGAGTTTGTTTTCAGGTGAGCAGTCCTTTTCCATCGGCAACTATCGCTGTTCAGTAAAAGTGACCGAGGAAAATGGTAAGCTGAATCTGAACCTGCTGAAAGATAAAAATGGACAATTAGACCACCTCAGGATAGAGCAGATACTTCGGCTCATCGATTTATTAAATAAGGAGCATGATGATTACTCATCTTCGGTGAATATCGGCTATGGTTTTGTACCTTGCATTATTGATTGGATAGATAGTGACGATTTGGTAACGCTTGTGCCATTCGTAAAGTTTAATAATTTAGGAGCTGAGTCGGATTATTATCGTGGGCTGGATAATCCCTATCGCTGTAGAAACAAACCTATGGAACTTATTGAGGAGCTGCTGCTGATAAAGGGTATGACGGCTGATAACTTCCGGCGATTACGGGATTATGTAACCGTTTATGGTGACGGAAAGGTCAATATCAACTCTGCTTGTCAGCGGGTGATTGAGAGTCTGTCGGAAAAAATGGATGCTGCTTTGGCACAGATGGTTGTTGAGCGTAGAAAACTTAAATCCTTTGACAGCATAATGGAGCTGCGGGACATTCCCGGTATGACCGACAGCATTTTTAACGCTGTTAAAAAAACCTCAACAGTCATGCCGGCTGATCGGTACTATCATGTCACCTCACGAGCAGATGCTGCTCATCTCAGTAGAACTATAGACGCGATAGTAATGGTAAATTCTGATACTAAAAACGTTGAAGTGCTTTCTTACAAAGAAGTGCCGGTTTTGGAAAAAGGACGGAAAAATAATGTCTAAACGTTGTATCGGGATTGAGATTGGTGCTTACTCTTTACATGCGGTGCAGCTTTGCCGAACGGGCGACGATTTCGTCATTGAAAAGACTTTCAGCATGCAAACCAGGCGAAGCACAGACCGTCCGGCACAGTTGCTCAGGTCGCTTTTCAGCCGACATGGTTTTGATCGCCGGGCCGAGGTAGCGATTTCGATGCCGCATGATGCTGTTTTTTTCCGAAATCTTCGGCTTGGCTCCGCCGAGCTGGAGAAGATTGAGTCGCGCAGTTCATCCGCCATAGAATATCATTTCCCCATACAGACCGATGATGTTGTTACACAAGTTTATTCGTGTCGAAAGCTCACAGAGGAGAAATCCTCTGTTCTCGCTGCGGCAACCAGTAGAAAGGCACTTCAGGAAAGATTAAACCTTTTAGCTGAAGCCAAAGTTTACCCTGGATTGGTAGATGCGCCGGTTTCAGCAGTTCATTCGGTAGTTTTAGTCAATTATCCGCAAGTTTCCGTCGGTATCTCCATAATTGCCTACATAGATGATTACTATATGACATTGGCTGTCACCGAGGATAGTGACATTCTTGCCGTGCGAAATATACCTGTTGACAAAGGTGCCGACAACAATGTGCATGAGCAAATCGCAGCGCAATTGTCACGCGAGATCGATATTACTTGGAAAAGAGTATTTCAGACAGAACAGGCAGAAGGGCGGGAACAAATTGCTTCTGAACCTGCTGTTCAGCTGGATATGCGGATTTATTTAATAGTTGAGGGTAGTGCCAGCGAACAGCTCAAGTCAGCCATAGAAAAATGGCTGGATACAGATGTGGTTATTATTGACCCTTATGCCAGAGTAAAAATTGCGCCCGGGTGTAAAGCTGATTCTTCGTTATATGTAATCGCAGAAGGCCTGGCAATGAGGTCACTGGCACCCGATAAGACCTGTGGAGTTAATTTCATCGATGCGGAGAATGCTAACGCAAAGCCGGAGCTTGATATCAGAAAAGAGATGATAATTATTGCGACACTGATCGTAGCGATTGCTGTATTTTGGGCGTTCGGGATATTTATGAAACTTTCCAGCCTGGGAGCAAATTGTGCGCAGCTAAAAAACGAGATAAGTGACGTTTTCCACAAAACACTGCCTGAAGAGCAAAATATCGTAAGTCCGCTGGCTCAATTGGAGCAAAGAATAGCCTCTTTTGGAAAAGACTACAAGCTTTTTGCTTCATTCCATCCGAGTAGCTCATCGCCGCTGGAGGTTCTGCGTTGTATATCTGCGAGTGTTCCTTCACAGGTCGATGTGAAAGTGAATGATTTATTGATAGCCGCTGATATGGTTCGAATAACCGGCACAAGCGATTCGTTTGAATCGGTGTATAAGTGGCAGCAGCGGTTGAAAGAGCTTCCAGACTTTGGCGCGGTGGAGGTGAAGGACGTGCAAAGACAGACCCAAAGTGAGACAGGAGGGGTCAGCTTTATTATGCTGCTGTCTTCGGCTGTTTCGGAGTAGAATAATGCGCTTTACGAAAAAAGAAAAACTGCTCGCTGTCGCCTCGGCGATTTTCATTTTCTGCTGGGCTTTATTCAGCTTTATCTTTAAGCCGACTATGGCCAGGATTGAAACCCTCAGCCGAGTCATACCTGAAAAACAGGAGGAGATCAAGAAGCTACGTATAAAAGTGAGGGAATATATCCTTTTGCGTGACAGTCTGGAAGATTGGCGAGAAAAAATCACCTCGTCGGAGCAATCCGTTGAGCTGCTCAGCTTTTTGGAATCATTGCTCCATCAGTGTGGATTGGATAAAAATGTTGTCACAATGAAGCAGGAGGCTGGGTCTCAGGTTGACCAGAACTATTATGAAAGCGTAGTTTTGACAAAGCTGGAGAACCTGACTATCAGACAGTTGATTGATTTGCTGCAGAAGGTTGAAGGCTTTGACCAACAACCGGCTCCTTCAAACCCTTCGGCTCCGCTCAGGGCAAGCGTCTGTGCAAAGATAAAAAGTTTGCACATTAGTAAAAATCCTTCAAACGCCGACCTTCTGGATTCAACAATAGAGATACATACCACAAGACTGATTCAAAGCCAGGTAGCTCATCAATGATAATATCGGCATTGGATTTTGTTAGAAGTTCTTTTGTATATATTTTACAGCGTTGTTGAAGATTGTCATTCCGTCGCCGTATATCGTGGTTCGGGATTCGTGATTTGTTACTCGAAGATTGTTTAGGCGTGTCCAGTGTGGATGTTGGGTCGATCTTACAAATCTTTCCGGATGCGGCATAAGCCCTAAGACCCGTCCGGTTAGATCTGTCAGGCCGGCTATTGAATCCACCGAACCGTTTGGATTAACAGGATAGCTGCCTTCCTTGCCGTTTTCATCCACGTACTTAAATGCGATGTATCCCTCTGCTCTCAATTTTTGTAAGGTTGATTCGTTTTTTGTCACAACTTTGCCTTCACCATGTGCGACCGGCAGATAGATTTGTCGGCCTGGTTCGATAAAAATACACCTGTCGGTTTGCGGAGATAAATATACCCATCTATCTTCATATTTACCACTATCGTTGTTGGTAATTGTAACTTCCTGCTGACATACATGCATCTTCGTATTGCGTATTGCGTATTGCGTATTGCGTAAATCATTTTGTTCGATTTCTTCGCAAGACGCATCACGCATGCCTGCCCCGAGCAAAGTCGAGGGGACGCTCGACAAATCAATGTTGCCTGGCAAGATTCCAGCTTTAACTAACACTTGAAAACCGTTGCAGATTCCGAGCACTAATTTGCCGGCCTCAATAAATCTTTGTATAGACTCGAAAAGGTGATGTACAATTTGGTTTGCCAGGATTTTGCCTGCCGCCACATCATCGCCGTAGCTAAAGCCTCCTGGAACAACGAGAATTTGGTATTGGTCCAGTGCATTTTTATCTTCGATTATCCTATTAATGTGAATACGCTCCGCCTCTGCGCCAGCCAACTTTAGCGCGTACTCAGTTTCCAAATCGCAATTTATCCC